>JAKDIE010000059.1 GCA_030450655.1 Ruaniaceae bacterium | reverse complement strand
CCCGTTGCGGTGGTGAGTGACATCGCCACGATCTCTACCCTCGGGCGCCACCAGAAGCTTGATGGGCTCGCCGAGTGCATCAAATCCGCGATCATCGGCGATCCGTGGCTGTGGGATGTGATCGTCACACGTGGCGCACGCGCGATTGCGGGGCATGACGACGCGGCACTCTACGCAATCGCCGAGCGTTCCGCCGTTCTCAAGTTGGGGGTGGTGGAGCGTGACCCGTTCGAGCAGGGCGAGCGCAAGGATCTGAACCTCGGCCACACGATCGGGCATGCCCTCGAGATCGAATCCGGATACCGGCTCACCCACGGCCAGGCCGTGATGCTCGGGCTACGTGCCGTGGCGCATATCGCCGTGGGCCGCGGAATCCTCGGCCACGAGACCGCCGAGAGGATCGATGATCTTCTGCACGCCCTCGGCTATGCCACGCGCCGCACCTTCGATTCCGGGGTGGTCACGGCCGCCCTGACGCGCGATAAGAAGGTCACAGCGGGAACCCTCACGTGGATTCTTCCGGTTTCGATTGGCGCAGTGACTCAGGTTCGCGACGTCTCGCCCGACGAGGTCGCCGCCGCCCTCACCCACATCCAGGAGGCATGATGCGGATACTCGTCCTGAACGGCCCCAACCTGGGCCGCCTCGGCCGGCGGCAGCCGGAGATCTACGGCTACGTGACGCTGCCCGAGATCCTGGCGACTTTGAGAGAACGCGCTGCCGACGACGGCCACGAGATCGCGGATCTCCAGACGAATCACGAGGGTGTCCTCATCGATCGCCTCGAGCAGCGGGATTATGACGCGATCCTCATCAACCCAGGCGCCTGGACCCACTACTCCTACGCGATCCGCGATGCCCTCGCGGCAAGCGATGTGAATGTGGCGGAGATACACATCTCTGAGGTCTCAGAGCGTGAGCCTTTCCGCCAGATCAACGTGCTCGACGGCGTCTGCGCTCACCAGGTCACTGGCAAAGGCTGGATGGGATACCTTGCGGCGCTTGATTGGCTCATCGAGAACTCGGCACCGCGCCGGATCGCCTAGAACCTGCCGTCTTAGCGCCCCAAGCGCCGCTCGCGCTGAGCGTACGAGCGCAGCGCACGAAGGTAGTCCACGCGCCGAAAGTCCGGCCAGTAGGCGTCGCAGAAGTAATACTCCGAATGCACCGATTGCCACAGGAGGAATCCCGAGAGCCGCTGCTCGCCAGAGGTGCGGATCACGAGGTCCGGGTCCGGCTGACCGGCGGTGTAAAGATTCGCCGCGATATCGTCAACGGTGAGCGCGTCAGCCGCATCCGTAAGTGAGAGACCTTGCTCGGCCTGGTCTCGCAGAAAGGCCCGCACGGCGTCGATGATTTCGTGCCTGCCCCCGTAGCCAATCGCCACGTTCACGTCGAGCGCACCGTCGAGTGCGCCGTCGGCACTATTCGACGAGGCGATGAGGATGCGCTGTGCGATTGGTTGCGGCAGCAACTCGAGCGCCCCCACGCAGTGCACGCGCCACCGGGGATCGGCGGCGAGGGCCTCCACGGCGCCCACGATCACTTCGAGGAGATCATGGACCTGATCGGGATCTCGCTGGAGGTTATCCGTGGAGAGCATCCACAGCGTCACGCGCGGAATCCCCACATCCTTCGACCACGTGAGCAGCTCGGTGATCTTGTCCGCCCCACGCTTCCAGCCGTGCTCGGGTGTGGCGCCCACGGATTTCGCCCAGCGGCGGTTCCCATCGAGCATGA
Source organism: Ruaniaceae bacterium (assembly GCA_030450655.1). Lineage (GTDB taxonomy): Bacteria > Actinomycetota > Actinomycetes > Actinomycetales > Actinomycetaceae > KH17. The sequence goes on along the minus strand of JAKDIE010000059.1, from coordinate 5,667 downwards.
CGGCGACGTGCTGGGGCAGCTGCTCGGGAGACAACTCGCCGAGAAGCTTACGTTCGTACACCCCATAGAGGAGATGTGGAGCTCTCACGCGAACAAACTTACCGCGTGCCACACATCACTTGATGCAGATCACGAAGTTACGATACCGTAGGTTACGACACCGTAGGTACGTCAGGAGTTCACGCATGAATACAGCAGTCTCGAGCCCGAGGGTGGAAGAAGCGAGTCCAATCGCACCCCCGAAGCCAGCGGCGCGCGGCTGGATTCATGCGATTACGGCGCCCATCGCGCTCGTGAGCGGCATCGTTTTGATCATCCTCACACCCCCCGGCGCAAAATGGGCAACCGCAGTTTTCGCCGCCTCCACCGTGGCACTTTTCGGCACCTCTGCCGTGTACCACCGGGGCACGTGGGGCCTCCGCGGCGAAGCGATCCTGCGCCGCCTCGATCACGCGAACATCTTCTTACTCATCGCGGGAACCTACACGCCACTCGCCTGGATGCTCCTGCCACGCCCGACTGCGATCTTGCTGCTCGCGATCGCATGGGGCGGCGCGTTGGCTGGCATCTTGATGCACGTGTTCTGGCTTTCTGCTCCTCGCTGGCTCTACACTGCCGTGTACATCGCCCTCGGGTGGGTCGCGGTGTGGTTCCTCCCCGATTTCTGGCGGGATGGTGGGCCCGCGATCGTGTGGCTCGTGGCCGCCGGCGGGATCGCCTACACCCTCGGCGCCGTGGCTTACGCCCTCAAGCGCCCGAACCCGTGGCCGCGCTACTTCGGATTCCACGAGATCTTCCACGTGGGCACCGCGATCGGGTTTGCATGCCACGCGGTCGCCGTCTACCTGACCATCTACGCCTGAGGTCTCGTACCCCCCGACTCTGACACCTCATCGCCGTCTGCGGGTTCATCCGGATCCACACCCTGCGCATCACTCGTGGCGGGTCCGTAGAGTTCGGCCTCCCTCTCGGCGGCGCGGAAGTTCGCCTTGCGCACGTGCCGCAGCATGGAGATGACCAGCAGTATCAGGGCCACCGCAAGGATGAAGAACGCAAAGAACCCTCCAATCCCTGGCGAGACGTCCCACGGAGAGTTGAGGTCGATTGTGGGGCTCGGAGTTTCGGTCATGCCCTATTGTCGCAAACTCTCAGGGCGCGGCGGGATCAATCCCCTCAAAGAGGTTGTCCTCACGTTCGCGCGTGGGGACGGTCGATCGTGCCAACTCAAACTCCTCGTAGGGCCACGCGCGCTTCTCGATGTCCCGGGGTACCGCGAAGAAGAAGCCATCCGGATCGATCTGAGTCGCGTGCGCACGCAGTGCAACATCACGGGCGTCAAACCAGTTCGCACACTCGATCCGCGCGGTGGGAGTGCGTTCATCTCGCTCGCGGCGCTCCAGTGATGCCGTGAACGGAGAATCGAGGCCCGCCTCGGCAATCGCGGAATGTAACGCTTCGAGACGGCCTCTGCCGAACGTGACGTCGTAGTAGACCTTCGCCACCTGCCACGGCTCACCCAACTCCGGGCGATAGAGCGCGTCAGCGGCAGCATCCACTGCGGACATCGTGACAGCATGAGTCATGAGGTGGTCGGGGTGTGGGTATCCCCCCTGCTCGTTGTACGTCACCAACACGTGGGGCCGGAACTCGCGCATCTGAGCCACGAGTGGCGGAACGGCCACCTCCATCGACTCCATCGCGAAGCACCCTTCCGGAAGAGGCGGGAGCGGCTCACCTTCAGGAAGCCCGGAGTCCACGAATCCGAGCCACACGTGCTCAACCCCGAGCGCACGCGCAGCCTGCGCCATTTCCCGCCGGCGCACCTCGGGCAGGTGCCCCTCAACCTCGGGATCACCCATCAGGCGCGGATTGAGGACGCTACCGCGCTCGCCCCCTGTGCACGTCACGACCCGCACGCGGTGGCCCTCGTTCACGTATCGCGCCATCGTTGCCGCGCCCTTCGACGATTCGTCATCGGGGTGTGCATGTACCGACATCAGACGCACTGGAAGACCTCCCTTTCGAAAGGATCATTGTGCCTTATTCCTCGCAATGGCCGAAAGGCACCCCCAGCGGCATCCGGCACTCCGCTCCGAGATCCGGCCTGCGCGGCCCCGCGGGGGAAGCGTCCCGAGATGGGCGGTCCGCAGGGCGCCCGATCTGATGCACGGGAGCCGAGATACGATCGTTCAGCCGTCTCCTACAATGGAACAGTGACTGAACTGACCGATGCCGAGTATCTGCAGGCCCGTTATGGAGCGCGTCAATCTGACCGGAGGCTCGCCTGGATCCTTGGTGGAATCGCCACCGTGATCGTCATTGCGTGGTTCGTGTGGCAGGTGATCGCACTGGATGCACCCACTCTCGTATCGGAGGAGGTGGCCCTTGACACCAGATCGGACACCTCCGTCGCCGTCACGTTCAACCTCACCACGGAAATCGGCTCCACTGTCTCGTGCACCGTGCGCGCGTACACGGAAAACATGACAGAGGTGGGCGTCAAGGAAGTGACCGTGGGGCCAGTGAGCGAGGAAAGTTCATCGATCACGGTGGAGGTCGCCACCATCCAACCTGCCAATGGTGCGCGCGTCACAGATTGCCGGTTCGTTACCCAATAGCAACTCGCCGCGGGCCCCAAAGTGACATATCAGGGCGGGTTGTGCTTATGCTAGGGCTGTAACTATTGCCGTGCCGGGCCCAGAGGGGACCCGGTTTCTTATTTTTGTGAGGGGAGGAATCGTGGCAACTACGACCACGTGGCTCACCAAGGATGCGTTCGACCGACTCAATGCGGAGTTAGAGCAACTCACCACCACCGGACGCTCTGAGATCGTCGAGAAGATCGACGCCGCCCGCCAAGAGGGCGATCTGAAGGAGAACGGTGGCTACCATGCCGCCCGCGAGGAGCAAGGAAAGATCGAGGCCCGGATCGCGCAGATCACCGAACTCTTGCGAACCGCACAGATCGGTGAGGCGCTCGACGACGGGAAGGTGGAGCCAGGAATGGTGGTCACCTGCACGATCAACGGCATGGAGCGCACGTTCCTTCTCGGCTCACGAGAGGCCTCCGAGGGCCTCGAGTTGGACGTCTACTCTGAGCGCTCGCCGCTCGGCGAAGCCGTGAACGGCAGGATGGTGGGCGAAACCACCTCGTACACAGCCCCGAACGGTAAGGCATTCGAGGTGGAGATCCTCGAGGTCAAGCCTTTCCGCGGCTAGTACTCCCTCACTTCTCGACGGCTGATTCTTCGTCTGCGGACTCGCGTGCCAGATCCGCGCCTTCCTCAAAGCCGTATGAGGCGCGGATCATCGCGTCCAGGGAGCCTGGCGGGCCACCTGGCCGATCCTCCTTCGTGGCGATCTCCGGGTACTTGTCGTAACCCTTCAGGTACAACGTCACTGTGTTGATGAATGCAATCAGCGGCACAGCGAAGATTGCACCCGTGATACCCGCAATGAATGCACCGCCGGTCACCGCGAGTACCACCACCACCGGGTGGAGGGACACATTGTGGCCCATGATGAGCGGTTGGAGCACGTTCCCTTCGATCTGTTGCACGAGCAGCACGATCAGGAGCATCACGAACGCCGTCCCGAATCCCTTGTCCACAAGAGCCACGAGCACGGCGATAGAACCAGTCAGCAGCGCGCCAACGAACGGGATGAACGAACCGATAAACACAAGGATCGCGAGGGGTAGCGCCAGCGGTACCCCCAGCAGAGCGGCACCAAGCCCGATACCCGTGGCATCGATCGCGGCCACGAGAATAGTGGACTTCACATATCCCTGCATTGTCACGAATCCCCGAATGGACGCCTCGTGGACGGGCTCACGCCAATGCTTCGGCATGATTCGCACGCACCACACCCAAATAAGGCGGCCGTCCTTGAGGAGGAAGATCAGCAGGAAGAGCACGATCACGAAGCCTGCGAGTACGGACCCGATGGAGGACGTGACGGAGAGTGCTCCACTCGCGAGTATCCCTGAATAGTTCGAGGCCGATTTGAGAAGCTCATCGAACCAGGCCATCACCTGATCAGTCTCCAGATGGAGAGGACCTTCTGCGGCCCAGCTCAGAAGCTTGTCCATGCCGTCGAGCGCGCGCGCCCACAGATCCCAAAACTGCGCATAGATGCCGCGCCCCGCGAGCGCAATCAGACCAACAATGATCGCGACGAACAAGAGCACTGTCGTGATCGCTGCGGCGACCCGCGGGAAGCGGGCCTTCTTGACGAGGACCGAAAAAATGGGAAAGAGAGCCACGGAAAGAACCAGCGCCACGAGCAGGGGAATGACGATCGAACTGAAGGTCCCGAGGATGTAGACGATGACGGCCAACGCTGCCACGATGACGAGGATTCGCCATGCCCATGCTGCAGCCGAACGGATAGACTGCGAGACGCCGTCGGCATCAGACTCGGAAATCTCAGCCGAATCAGACCGGGGGGCGGGGGCGACGACAGGATGCCGACCGCGTTCGACTCTCTGACGTAGTCGCCGCGGAATCTCCTGGGTCATCGTAGAGTCTCCTCATCAAAGTCAAAGTATTGTTGACTAAGCGTAAAGGGGTTTGAGATGAACAACGAACAGGCACATGCTGCCCACCACGACATCGACGTTATCTACTTCGCGATGGGATGCTTCTGGGGTCCCGAGGAGACGTTCGCCAGCACGCCCGGGGTGCTCTCGACCGCCGTCGGGTATATGGGTGGAGTAACGGCGAATCCGACCTATGAGGACGTGTGCACCGGCACCACGGGTCACGCGGAAACCGTGCGCGTGCAGTATGACAACGCGATAACGGACGTGAACGATCTACTCGAGGTCTTTTGGGTGAGTCACGATCCCACCTCGTTGGATCGCCAGGGAAATGACATCGGATCACAGTATCGATCGGCCGTCTTCATCACGAATGACACCCAGTTGAATGAGGCAATGCGGACCATGCGCGAGTACCAGGAGGCACTCGAAGATCACGCCTTCGGCCGGATCGTCACCGAGATCGTGCCGGCCTCAGAAGCTGGCCCGTTCTACTATGCCGAGGACTACCACCAGAAGTACCTGGAGAAGAACCCGAACGGCTATCGCTGCCATTCGACCACGGGGATTCCATTCCCCACCATCGACGTCTAACGGCCCGGCCGTCAGTCACCGTGTGTGGCTGGCCGCCGGTGCCTTTGGGCGGGTGCCGCTAGGACGCTCCCACGATGTCCACCACGAACACGAGGGTGTCGGTACCCTTGATGCCCGCCTGCGGTACCCCGCGTGGACCGTAGCCGTGCTCCGGGGGGATAGAGAGCAGCACCCGTGAACTCACGGTGCGCCCCACGAGACCGTCATCCCAGCCCCCGATCACCATTCCCACGCCGATGGGGAAGGTGAGGGTCTGGCCGCGGTCGTATGAGTTATCGAAGACCGAGCCTCCCCAGACTTGACCGAGGTAGTGGACTTCGATCTCCTGGCCCGCCTCGACGACTTCGCCACCGCCGTTCTTAAGAACAGTCACCTGCAGCCCATCGGGGGCGCTCGGCGTTGGGAAGCTGATTGTTGGCTTCGTTCCGAAATCTCCAGCAATCTCGGGAAAAGTTACAGCAGTCATCCTGGTCTTTCTCGCGCACGCTTGCGCGAAAGTTGGGGGAAACGTTCCATCCAAGACTAACGCGGGG
>JAKDIE010000352.1 GCA_030450655.1 Ruaniaceae bacterium | reverse complement strand
TGAGTCAGGAACCCGCGCGCCAGATCCCCTCGAGGGCTATGGACACTAGCGCCGAGAACCCCTGGCCACTTCGCCTGCTCAACAAGAACCTCGCGGATTACATCTCGAAGCTCCCCGGCCTGTGGGTTGAGGGGCAACTCGTCCAGATCAACCGGCGCCCCGGCGCGAGCATGGCGTTCATGACACTGCGGGACACGGACGTGGACATGTCGATCAACCTCTCGATCCTCGCCCGGAATCTTGGCGACATGGATCTGCGCGACGGCGCCCGGGTCATCGTGCAGGCAAAGCCCACCTTCTGGTCCAAGCGAGGCACGCTCCAACTGCAGGCGAACGAGATCCGGCCTGTCGGGCTCGGCGATCTACTCGCGCGCATCGAGCTACTGAAGAAGATGCTCGCTGCGGAAGGCCTGTTCGACGCCGATCGCAAACGGCCGCTTCCATTCCTCCCCAGCGTGGTGGGTCTGGTGTGCGGGCGAGAATCGAAGGCGGAACATGACGTGGTCGTCAACGCCCGCGACCGCTGGCCGCAGGTTCGGTTCGAGATCCGCGAAGTCGCGGTACAAGGTGCGCACGCCGTCGCCGAGGTCTCCGAGGCGCTCGCCGATCTGGACGCGCGGCCTGAGGTGGACGTCATCGTCGTCGCCCGCGGCGGTGGCTCGGTGGAGGATCTACTCCCCTTCTCGAACGAGCACCTCATCCGCGTGGTGGCCGCCTGCACCACTCCAATCGTCTCGGCGATCGGGCACGAGACGGACTATCCGCTTCTCGATCTCGTGGCGGACTACCGTGCATCGACCCCCACGGACGCCGCGAAGCGAATCGTGCCCTCGATGAATGACGAACTCGCTGGGCTCGCCAACACGCGCGCACGCGGACGCTCCGCCGTGATCGCCCGCATCAACCAGGAGTCGTCGGCACTCGCCGCGCTTCGCTCGCGTCCCGTACTCGCCGAACCGCAAGCCCTGCTCGTCCCGCACGCGGAACGGCTCGCCCGCGCCACGGAGGATCTGCGCAGGGCCTGGGACCGCCGCGTAACCGCCGCACGATCGGAGCTTGACCGCCTCCGCGCGGCCGTCGTCGCACTCTCCCCCGCGTCCACGCTCAACCGGGGCTACGCCGTCGTCCGAGACTCCGAGCGGCGAGTTCTCACGGACGCCACGGGCGTTGAACTCGGCGCAACACTCGATATCCGCCTCGCGGCGGGCTCCCTATCCGCCACCGTCACCGAGAGGACACCATGAGCAAGGCTGAACTGAAGGACATCGAGAAGCTCTCCTATGAAGACGCGCGGGATCAGCTCGTGGAGGTGGTACGCACCCTCGAGGCTGGCAACGCGCCACTCGAGCAGTCAATGAAGCTGTGGGAACGCGGCGAAGCCCTCGCCACGCACTGCCAGAACTGGCTCGACGGCGCCCGCAAGCGCTTGGACGAAGCGAGCACGTCCGCCGCCACCGATAAGAGCTAGATCCGGGTAGACAATCCCGCGCGGACCCAACCACGTCATCCTGCACGCACCCAACCACACCATCGCACGCGGACCAAACCACGTCATCGCACGCGGACCCAACCACGTCAGACCTGCACGGACCCAACCACGTCAGACCTGCACGGACCCAACCACGTCAACCCAAGCGGCCCAAACCGCACCAACCCACCCCCCCCAAACCACGTCAACCAGCGCGTACACGCAGGATCCAGTCGCCTGAAAGTCTCGAACTCGCGCAACGGTGCCCGAAGCGGATACGGGCGCCGCCGTTCAGTCGAGCAGGCTCGTCACCAACGCCGCAATGGCACTGCGCTCGGAGCGGGTGAGCGTCACGTGCGCGAAGAGTTCGTTGTCCTTCAGCTTCTCGACCACCGCCACCACGCCGTCGTGCCGCCCCACTCGGAGGTTGTCCCGCTGCGCCACATCGTGAGTGAGCACCACCTTCGAGTTCTGCCCAATCCGCGAAAGCACGGTCAGAAGCGTGTTGCGTTCCAGCGACTGCGCCTCATCCACGATCACGAACGCGTCGTGCAGGGAGCGCCCGCGAATATGCGTGAGCGGCAGCACCTCGAGCTGTCCGTTCGAGAGAACCGAATCCACCACCTCGGGCGAGACCACAGCGCCGAGCGTGTCAAACACCGCCTCGGCCCACGGGTTCATCTTCTCGGCCTCGCTACCGGGAAGATAGCCGAGCTCCTGACCCCCGACGGCGTACAGGGGACGGAACACTAC
>JAKDIE010000058.1 GCA_030450655.1 Ruaniaceae bacterium | reverse complement strand
ATGAGTTTGAAGGGGCGTCCGAGAGGGCGCCCCTTCCTCATCGCAAGGAGAAAAATGCACACGATCGAGACCCTCGGCGATCTACGCGGCAAGCGCGTCCTCGTCCGCTCCGATTTCAACGTTCCGCTGAGCGGACAGACCATCACCGATGACGGCCGCATTCGCGCGGCCCTCCCCACCCTTTCCGCGCTCGTGGGCGCTGGTGCGAAAGTCATCGTGATGGCGCACCTCGGCCGCCCCAAGGGTGCGCCAGACCCGGCGTTCTCGCTGGCGCCGGTTGCCGCACGCCTCGGCGAGTTGCTCGGCACGCCCGTGACGCTCGCCGCGGACCTGGTAGGTCCGAGCGCGCACGGGGCCGTCTCCGCGATGCATGACGGCGACGTCGTGCTCTTGGAGAACGTCCGCTTCGACGCGCGCGAGACCTCGAAGGACGATTCCGAGCGCGGCGAACTCGCGGACGCGTTGGCCGAACTTGGTGACGCCTATGTCTCCGACGGCTTCGGTGTTGTCCACCGCAAGCAGGCTTCGGTGTACGACATCGCGAAGCGCCTCCCCAGCGCCGCCGGCGCGCTCGTGTTCAAGGAGATCGCCTCCTTGCGCAGGGCCACCGATAACCCTGAGCGCCCCTACACGGTGATCCTGGGCGGGGCCAAGGTAGCGGACAAGCTCGGCGTCATCGCGAATCTCTTGGACAAGGCGGACATCCTCCTTGTGGGCGGCGGCATGGCCTTCACATTCCTGAAGGCGCAAGGCAAGGAGATCGGAAAGTCTCTCCTCGACGCCGGCCAGATCGAGACCGTGAAGGGCTTCCTCGCCACCGCGGAGGAGAAGGGTGTTGAGCTCGTTCTTCCCGTGGACGTCGTTGTGGCACCCATTTTCGACAAGGATGCCACCCCCACCGTCGTCAGCGTGGACGCGATTCCGGCCGACGAGATGGGCATGGACCTCGGGCCGAAGAGCCGCGAGATCTATGCCGCAAAGGTTGCCGCATCCAAGACGGTGGTGTGGAACGGCCCGATGGGCGTCTTCGAGTTCCCGGCGTTTGCCGAGGGCACCAAGGCAGTCGCCAAGGCACTCTCGGAGGCTGACGCCTTCACGATCGTGGGCGGTGGCGATTCTGCCGCAGCGGTCCGCATCCTCGGCTTTGACGAGTCGACTTTCTCTCACATTTCCACCGGTGGTGGCGCCTCCCTCGAATTCCTCGAGGGTAAGGAGCTTCCCGGGATCGCAGTTCTGGAGGACTGATGAACGCACGCACCCCGCTCATGGCGGGTAACTGGAAGATGAACCTGGACCACCACGAGGCAATCGCCGTTGTCCAGAAGCTCGCTTGGGTCCTCAAGGACGCGAAGCATGACTACGCCGAGGTTGAGGTTGCGGTGATTCCTCCGTACACCGATCTTCGCTCCGTCCAGACCTTGGTCGACGGCGACAAGCTCGAGATCGTGTACGGGGCGCAGGACGTTTCGGTGCACGAAGCGGGCGCCTACACCGGAGAGATCTCCGGCGCCATGCTGAAGAAGCTCGGCTGCACCTACGTGGTGGTGGGGCACTCCGAGCGCCGTCAGTACCACGGCGAGTCTGATGCGCTGATCGGGCAAAAGGCGGCCGTTGCTCAGGCCAAGCAGATGACGCCCATCATCTGCGTGGGCGAGGGCCTGGACGTACGCAAGGCCGGCGAACACGTCGCCTACACCCTCGCTCAGGTGGAGGGTTGCTACGCCGGGCTTTCCGCCGAGGATGCCGTAAACACCGTCATCGCCTATGAGCCTGTTTGGGCGATCGGCACCGGTGAGGTCGCCACTCCGGAGGACGCGCAGGAAGTGTGCGGCGCGATTCGTGGGAAGCTTGCCGAGCTCTACGGGGCCGAGGTTGCGGCCGCCGTGCGCGTGCTCTATGGCGGTTCCGTGAAGTCCTCTAACGTGGCGGCGATCATGGTCAAGGAGGACATCGACGGAGCGCTCGTTGGCGGCGCCTCCCTCCAGCCAGAAGAGTTCGCAGGGATCGCCCGCTTCAAGGCAGTCTCCTAACAGCGTCTGACAGGTAGCCGATGGTGAGGGAATGCCTCACCATCGGCTATTCTGTGGGAGGACAATCCACCAGTGAAGGAAATGACGTGACTGTACTGAAGATCTTCCTTGAGGTGCTCATGGTGATCACCTCGATCTTCCTCGTGCTCAGCATCTTGATGCACAAGGGGAAGGGTGGCGGCATGTCCGATATGTTCGGTGGCGGACTTTCGAGCACCGTGAGTTCTTCCGGCGTGGCGGAGCGCAACCTCAACCGCATCACGGTCGGAGTGGCCCTCGTGTGGGCAGCATCGATCGTGCTGATCGGGCTGCTCGGCAGCTTCAACCTCTAAGACGAGGGGACTGCGGTGGCCTCTGGCAGTGCGATTCGCGGCACCCGAGTGGGTTCAGGCCCACTGGGAGAGTCTGAGCGCGGCGAGCTAGCCCCGCGCGTGCGAGTTCCCTATTGGTGTGTTGCGGGGCACGAGACTGTGCCACGCTTCTCGACCGATGCCGATACCGAGATACCTCTCGAATGGGAGTGTTCGACCTGCGGGCTGCCTGCCGGTCTCGACAAAGATGACCCGCCGCAGGTGGTGAAAGCCATTCCGTACAAGACTCATCTGGCGTACGTGAAGGAGCGTCGCACCGATGAGGATGGGGTTGCACTCCTCGACGAGGCCCTCGCGAACCTGCGCGGGCGGCGCGGAGGCTAGATTCCCGCTGCGACCGCAGTATCGAGGAACCAGAGGGTGTGGGGCCCGCGCACTTTCCCGGCCGGGATGTCCGCACCTTGGTAGGCGGCCGCAATCGCCTCAGCTTTGTCTTCACCAGCCGCGATGAACCAGAGTTCGTCGCATGCCTGCAGGGAATCCCGGGTAAGCGTCACGCGCTCCGGCGGGGGCTTGGGAGAGTTACGGATCGCCAATGCCCCCCGGCCGTCGACGTCGATCTCGGGTCGGTCTGGGAAGAGCGAGGCCAGATGCCCGTCTGGCCCGATCCCCAGGATCATGACAGTGAAGTGGACGTCCCGCACGGCGTCGGCATAGATTTCCGCGGCCTGGTCGAGGGATACGCCAGCGCTCGGGCGCGCTACCTCGTGAAGATTCTCGACCGGGATCGGTAGTGAATCGAGCAGCGCGCCACGGGCCTGCGATGCGTTTCGATCCTCGTCGTCGGCGAAGCGCTCATCTCCCCACCAGAAGTGGACCTCGGACCAGTCCACGGCATCGAGTAGCGGCTCGTCACGAATCGTGGAGAGCATCTGGATGCCGAGTGTTCCACCCGTCAGGGCCACGTGGTTGGGGCTGCGAAGGGACTGTGCCTCGATGAGAGCTTGGATGAGGCGCAGTCCCGCTGCGCGGGCGGTCAGTGCTGCGTCTGGATAGATGATGACTCGGTTCATGTGTTCACCTTACGGTCGCGAGGGCTCGGGCGTACGTGGGATCGGCGTCGAGGCGGCGCAGATCCTCCATGAGGCAATCGGCGATAGTGCGCACGGCGAGCGGCGTGGACTGATCCAGCCCGCTGGGCCGAGAGATCACCGCCGTCCACGAACCTGGCTCCCGCTCGATCAGGAGGTGATCGCCGTCGAAATCGACGCGCACGGCTCGCAGTTCGACGGCGTCGATTGGCTCGATTTCCACGGGCACGCCGAGCCGGTCGCGTAGCCAGCCCGCAAGCAGTTGCGTTGCCGGTCTCTCGGAGTTGCCCGTGATCGTGACGCTGCGCGGCTCCGGCAACGGCTGATCGAACTGGGCGGCCAGCAGTGCGCGCCAGAGGGTAATGCGGGCCCATGAGAGGTCCGTGTCGCCGGGCTGATAGTGGGCGGCAAGTTCGCGCAGGGCGGGCACACCGGCGTCCACGGCATCGGTGATGCGGCGCTGGGCCATCTTTCCGACCAAGCTCGACGCCGGATCGGATGGTGTCAACCCCAACCAGAGCGCCACGATGGGTGCGTCCGGCAGCAGCAGGGGAGTGATGAGCGTGTCGAGTTCCTCGCCGGCCTGGCCCCGCGGCCGTAGGACGACGACCTCGGAGGCGCCAGCGTCCGCACCCACGCGAATCTGGGCGTCGAGGCCGTCTGCGGCGTCGTCACGGCACACCTCGATCACGATGACGCGCGCGGGGTGCGCTCGTGACGCGTTGTTTGAGAGCGTGATGGCATCCTCGACCAGGCCGGGCCCCGCCATGATAATCAGCGTCATGACCCGTCCGAGCGCCACGACGCCGCCCTCCTCGCGCACCTGCACGAGACGGTTGGCTACCTGGGCGGCCGTGACGGATTCGAGAGGAATGATCATGGTCTCCTCCATTCGCGGCCATCCACGGCCATCATTCGTTCGGCGCCGTCTGGGCCCCAGGAGCCCGGGCGGTACGTCTCAATAGGTTGGCCGTGCCAATGGTCCAGGATGGGATCAAGAATCTGCCACGAGAGTTCCACCTCACGCTGCAGCGGGAAGAGGGGGGGATCACCGATCAGCACGTCGAGGAGCAGCCTCTCGTACGCTTCGGGCGAGTTCTCCGTGAAGGCGTGGCCGTAGCCGAAGTCCATCGTCACGTCGCGCACCTCCATCTGCGTTCCCGGGGTTTTCGCACCAAACCTGATGGTGACACCCTCGTCCGGCTGCACGCGGATCACGAGCGCGTTCTGTCCCAACTGCGAGGTTGCGACCGGATCGAACGGAAGGTGTGGGGCTCTCTTGAAGACGACGGCGATCTCCGTCACGCGCCGTCCGAGTCGCTTTCCTGCGCGCAGGTAGAACGGGACGCCGGCCCAGCGGCGGTTCTCGATGTCCAGGCGTATCGCGGCGAACGTCTCGGTGGTCGAATCGGGGTTCATCCCGTCCTCGCCGAGGAATCCGTTGACGCGGGCACCACCCTGCCACCCCGAGCCGTATTGGCCGCGCGCCGTGTGTGAATCGATATCCTGTGGCCCGCGAACGGCGGAAAGCACCTTGATCTTCTCGGCGCGCAGCGCGGCGGCATCGAAGGAGGCGGGCTCCTCCATCGCCGTGAGCGCGAGAAGCTGCAAGAGATGATTCTGGATCACGTCCCGGGCCGCCCCGATCCCGTCGTAGTAGCCAGCGCGAGTCCCGATACCGATGTCCTCGGCCATCGTGATCTGCACGTGGTCCACCCAATGGGAGTTCCACAGCGGCTCGAACAGTTGGTTCGCGAATCGCAGCGCGAGCAGGTTCTGCACCGTCTCTTTGCCGAGGTAGTGGTCGATGCGGAACACGTCCTCCGGCGCGAAGAACGCGGAAAGGACACCGTCCAACTCCTTCGCCGTCTCGAGGTTGCTGCCGAACGGCTTCTCGATCACCACGCGGCGCCAACTACCGTTCGTAGACTTCGAGAGTCCGGAACGCGAGAGGTGCGAAAGGACCGTGGGAAACTCTCGCGGCGGCACCGAGAGGTAGAAGGCGTGATTCCCGTCAGTCCCGATCTCTTCGTCCAACTCCCGGACGGTCTCTGCAAGCCGATCGAACGCGTCGTCGTCATCAAAGGATCCCGAGACGAAGCGGATCCGGTGCGCGAGGGCTAGCCAGGTTCCCTCGTCGTAGGGCGTGCGGGCGCCCTTCACCACCGCATCATGGACCACGTCGATGAAGTGCTCGAGGGTCCAGTCCCGCCGGGCGAACCCGGTGAGGGCGAACGAGGCCGGTAGCAGGCCCCTGTTCGCAAGATCGTAGATCGCCGGGAGCAGCTTGTTGCGCGCCAGATCTCCCGTCACCCCGAAGAGGACGAGGCCTGCCGGTCCTGCGATGCGCGGGAGGCGCCGGTCGTGTGGGTCGCGAAGTGCATTCACGAGGCGATTATCACCCGGAGACGACCTCGCGCGCAGTAGCGGCCACGTTCTCGGCGTTCATGCCGTATTCCTTCAGGAGCAGGACGCCGTCCGCGCTCTCGCCAAAGTGGTCGATCCCGATGGAACGGCCCGCGTCCCCAACGTACTTACGCCAGTAGTCGCTGATGCCCGCCTCGACCGAGACACGTGCACGGACGGCTGCGGGAAGCACGGACTCCTTGTACTCGTCCGATTGCTCTTCGAACCATTCCACACACGGCATCGAGACGACGCGCGCGCCGATCCCCTCTGCGGCCAAGATCTCACGCGCATCGAGTGCCACGGAGACCTCGGAGCCAGTCGCGATAATGATGACGTCGAGGCTCTCGGCATCGGCGAGGACGTAGCCGCCCTGCGTGACATTCTCGGCACCCGCGCGGTCCGTACGGTCGATGACTGGGACGTTCTGGCGCGTCAAGATCAGCCCGGCCGGCCCGTTTCGCCGCTCCAGGATTCCGCGCCACGCATGGGCTGTCTCATTGGCATCTGCCGGGCGGACGAGCGCGAGGCCAGGGATGGCCCGGTATGCGGCGAGGTGTTCGATGGGCTGGTGCGTGGGGCCGTCCTCGCCGACTCCCACGGAATCGTGGGTCCACACGTACACGGAGGGAACACCCATGATGGCGGCGAGGCGCACGGCCGGCCGCATGTAATCCGCGAACACGAAGAATGTGCCACCGTACGGGCGCGTGAGGCCGAGTGCGATGCCGTTGACGATCGCGCCCATGGCGTGCTCGCGCACCCCAAAGTGGAGCGTGCGGCCGTACAGGTTGCCCTGGAACATCTCGGACTGGCGATCCTCGGGGAGGAACGAGGGCTCGCCCTTCATGGTCGTGTTGTTCGAGCCGGCGAGGTCGGCAGAGCCGCCCCAGAGCTCGGGCAGCACATCGGCGAGCGCGCCAAGCACCTGGCCGGAGGCGGCGCGGGTGGCGATGGCCTTGCCCGCTTCGAACTCGGGCAGTGCGGACTCCCATCCCACGGGGAGCTCCTTCGCCACGAGCCGGTCGAGGAGCGCCGCCTGCTGGGGGTTGGCCGTGCGCCATGCCCCATAGGCGAGATCCCAATCGGCGCGCACGCTACGCGAGCGTGCGGCCACCGCAGCGCGCGTCTCCTCGGCTACCGGAATCGCGTAATCGAAGTCAACATCGGGATCGATACCGATTGCCTCCTTCAGCCCGCGGATCTCCTCGGCCCCGAGAGCCGAGCCGTGCGCCGCACCCGTGCCCTGCTTGGTGGGGGAGGGCCACGCCATGATGGTGGTCAACCGAATGAAGGATGGGCGATCGGTGACCGCCTGCGCGGCGCTGATCGCGGCCTCGAGCGCGTCCACGTCCTCAGCGTACTGTGTGCCGCCGTTCGTCCAATCGACATGTTGCGTGTGCCAGCCGTAAGCCTCGTAGCGAGCCATCACGTCCTCGGTGAACGCGATGTTCGTATCGTCTTCGATCGAAATGCGGTTGTCATCGAAGATGACGATCAGGCGGCCGAGACGCTGGGTCCCCGCAAGCGACGACGCCTCCGAGGAGACTCCCTCCTGCATGCAACCATCGCCCACA
>JAKDIE010000351.1 GCA_030450655.1 Ruaniaceae bacterium | reverse complement strand
GGATGTGGGCAGCGTCGTGGACGAGGCGTTCTCCGGTCACGAAGTGATCGCCGCATACGGAGCTGAGGACCAGTTCCAGGCGGAGTTTGCCGCGCACAACGATGAACTCTACGAGTCCTCGCGGCTCGCGCAGTTCATCTCCAACACGATGATGCCGCTGATGGGATTCCTCTCGAACATCTCGTATGTGGCGGTGGCCGTGGTGGGCGGCATCAAGGTCGCCAACGGTCAGATCTCCCTCGGCGAGGTACAGGCATTCATCCAGTACTCGCGGCAGTTCAACCAGCCGATCTCCCAACTGGCATCGATGGCGAACCTGCTTCAATCCGGGGCCGCCTCGGCAGAGCGGGTCTTCGAGTTGCTCGATGCACCCGAAGAGGAGCCGGACGTCATCACGGCAACACTGCCGGCGGACGCGGGCGAGGTCGTGTTCGAGAACGTGTCCTTCTCTTACCTGCCCGGCGTTCCAGTGATCACGAACCTGAGCCTTCGCGCGGCGCCCGGGCAATCGGTTGCCATCGTGGGGCAAACGGGGGCGGGGAAGACGACGCTCGTCAACCTGTTGATGCGCTTCTACGACGTGGACTCGGGCAGGATCCTGATCGACGGCGTGGACATCAACACCGTGGCACGCGACGAGGTGCGGCGAAAGTTCGGCATGGTGCTACAGGACACCTGGCTGGTCGAAGACACGATCGCCCACAACATCACCTACGCGCGCCCCGAAGCCTCTGAGGACGAACTGGTGGCCGCGGCGACGGCAACCAGCGTGGATCGCCTCGTGCGCAACCTGCCGCACGGGTACGAGACGGTTGTGACCGAGGACTCGATCTCGGCCGGAGAGAAGCAACTGGTGACGATCGCGCGGGCATTCCTCGCCGATCCCGAGATGCTGATCCTCGATGAAGCAACCTCATCAGTGGACACGCGCACGGAGGTGCTCGTCCAGCGGGCGATGAACACGATCCGTGAGGGCAGGACGTCGTTCATCATCGCCCACCGCCTCTCGACGATCCGCAACGCGGACCTGATCGTGGTGATGGACAAGGGCGACGTGGTGGAGCAAGGTACACACGCCGAGCTGCTGGAGGCGAATGGTGCGTACGCGCAGCTCTACCGGGCGCAATTCGATGTGAAGGACTGACTCATCGACGGCCACGGACTGGGGCTGTCCCCGGGGCACCCTCACTACGGCAGAGCGCGCGCAGCGCTACTGCTGGTTGGTATCGCCACGCTTGGTCTGATGTACGCGCCCCAGCCGCTCCTGCCCGTAATCTCCGAGCATTACGCACTGAACGCGGCCCAGGCGTCGTGGCTGATCTCTGCGGTGACGCTCGGTGTCGCCGTCGGCGTGATCCCGCTGGGTGCGGCCAGCGCCCGGATGGGTCGCGGGCGCATGATTGTGGTCGGCTTGGCCATCGCAACTGTGGCGGGTCTTGCCCTCGGACTCGTCTCGCCCTGGTGGATGCTCGTGACAGCGCGCTTCATTCAGGGCGTCGGGATCGCCGGGGTGTTGGTCTCTGCGATGGCCTGGGTTGTTGATAACGTGGCCCCTCACGCCGTCACGAGGGTTGGCGGGCTCTACATCGCCGGGACCACGATCGGTGGGATGGGTGGGCGGCTGTTCGCGGGCGCACTCACGGATCTCTTCGACTCATGGCAGTGGGGGCTTATCATCTCCAGTGCGGCGCTGGCGGTCCTGGGCGGCATCGCCCACCTGCTGCTGCCACACGCAGAGGTGCGCGAGGTGCGGCAGATTCCTGCCGGCGTGGCAGACCCGGGCGCGCGGGAGCGCAGAGCCATGTACCTCATCGGGCTGGTCAGCATGGCCGTCCACGGGGGCGTCTACAACGCAGCCGCGTTCCGCGGTGCGGCAGCCCCATTCGAGCTTGGGCCGGGGGCCATCTCGCTACTTTTCCTCGCGTACGCGGCCGGCACTGTCACGTCCACTCTTGCGGGCCGAGGCGCAGCCCGGTTCCCCATTCGCACCATCCAACTGGCTGGGCTCGCCGCGGCCGGTACCGGAATCGTGCTCTCCCTCGTCCCCCAGCTGTGGGCACTCTTGCTCGGGCTGATTCTGCTCTCAGGCGGATTCTTCGCGGTGCACGCGCTCGCCAACTCCACTGCGGCGCGATTGTCCCCTCAACCCTCGGCGGGCGCGGCGCGATACAACCTCTCCTACTACGTGGGAGCCTCGGCTGGCGCTCTCGGCTTCGCGTTCGCGT
>JAKDIE010000350.1 GCA_030450655.1 Ruaniaceae bacterium | reverse complement strand
CATGCGAAATCCCGTGAGGGCAAGGCGCAGGTGGAACTCGCGCAACTCGAGTACCTGCTCCCGCGCCTGCGCGGCTGGGGCGAGTCGATGTCGCGCCAGGCGGGTGGCCGGGTGGCCGGAGGCGAAGGCATCGGTTCGCGCGGTCCTGGTGAGACGAAGGTTGAGCTGGACCGCCGACGGATTCGCACGCGTATGGCGAAGCTCCGTAAGCAGATTGCCGGTATGGCTCCCTCGCGCGAGACCAAGCGTAGCCGCAGAGAATCCTCGGCACTGCCTCAGGTTGCGATCGTGGGCTACACGAACGCCGGGAAGTCGTCCCTCCTCAACCAGATGACCGGCGCGGATGTGATGGTGCAGAACCAGCTCTTCGCGACTCTCGATCCCACGGTCCGCCGCGCGAGCGCGCCGGATGGCCGCGAGTACACGATCGCGGACACGGTGGGATTCGTTCGCTCGCTGCCGCACGAACTCATCGAGGCGTTCCGTTCCACGCTCGAAGAGGCGGCGGAATCGGATCTGATTGTGCACGTGGTTGATGCCGCCCATCCCGACCCCGAAGGCCAGATCAAGGCAGTTCACGAAGTACTTGAGGGGATTGAGGGTACAGGGGACATCCCCGAACTCCTCGTGCTGAACAAGTCCGACATCGCACCTCTCACCACCTTGCAGGCCCTCCGCACGGCGCATCCACGCGCCGTCACGGTCTCGGCTCACACGGGCGCTGGGGTGGACGAACTCGAGCAACTCATTCAGGAGATGCTTCCGCGACCCCAGGTGATCGTGGACGTCGTCGTGCCATATTCACGTGGTGACCTCGTCTCGCGCATGCACACGGTGGGTCAGATCGATTCCGAGGATCATTTGGCTGAGGGCGCCCACATCGTGGGCCGTGCGGATCCCGATCTCGCGGCCGAACTCGCCCGTGCAGGCGTCGCGTAAAGTCCTCGAACGCGCGGTCGCGTCGATCGGCGGCACCGCGCGTGAGGGGCAGGAGCGAATGGTGGAGGCGGTCGAGCGCGCCCTCGCCGGCGGTGATCCGTTGCTTGCGCAGGCGGGAACGGGAACCGGTAAGTCCTTGGCATACCTCTCGGCTGCGTTGACGGCTGCGGCCGAGGCGGGTACGTGCACGGTGATCTCCACGGCGACCCTCGCTCTGCAGCGCCAGATCCTTGTGAAAGACGCGCCGGTGGTGGCGGACGCTGTCGAGCAGATCTGCGGCACGCGACCGTCGGTTGCGGTGCTGAAGGGGTGGAGCAACTATGTGTGCCGCCACAAGATTTCCGGTGGCTATCCGGAGGACGACGACGGCACGCTCTTCTCAACCCCACGCTCAGATCTTGAGTCCCAAGTGTCCCGCCTGCGGCAATGGGTCGAGAGTACCGAGACGGGGGAGCGAGACGATCTCGATCCTGGCGTGAGTGATCGGGCGTGGCGCCAAGTCTCAATCTCCAAACTCGAATGCCTGGGAAACAAGTGCCCATTCGTGAATGAGTGCTTCCCGATGCTCGCCCGCGCCCGGGCGGGCGAAGCAGACGTTGTCGTCACCAATCACGCGCTCCTCGGCATCGCTGCGTTCGGGTCCCCCGGAGTGCTTCCCGAGTTCGATGCGCTCATCGTGGACGAAGCGCACGATATTGTTCCGCGCGCGACCTCTGCGGCCACCGTGGAGCTCTCTGCCCCTATCGTCGAGCGAGTCGCGCGCTCGCTTCGGGCGATCGCACCCATCCCCGCCGAAGCGCTGGAGGTGGCGGCGTCTCAGCTTCGAGATGCCCTCGAGTCTCTGGATGAGGGCCGCCTTCTCGAGATTCCTGGAGTGATCACCTCCGCCGTCATCACTCTCGAATCTGCCGTGCGCGAGGCATTCACCGCGCTGCGCGGAGAGGCGGACGGCGCCCGTGCCTCACTCAAGGCGCGACTCACCGAGTTGATCGAGATCTCAGACCGGGCGCTGTCCGATTCCGTGGCGGCGCGCCGGGATGTCGCGTGGATCGGTATCGACCGCACGGAGACCCCACGGCTCGTGATCGCCCCCTTGGACGTCTCGCAGGGGATACGGGACCACCTGCTGAACGAGCGTGCCGTGGTAGCGACCTCAGCCACTTTGTCACTGGGCGGCCGATTCGACTCCGCCGCGCGGGCACTCGGCCTCACCGACTACGAGGCGGCGGACTTCGGCTCTCCGTTCGATTATGGCAGGCAGGGTGTGATCTACGCCGCCGCCCATCTCCCG
>JAKDIE010000349.1 GCA_030450655.1 Ruaniaceae bacterium | reverse complement strand
ATCTCGCCGCCGTTCTCGCCCGCGCGGGGGCCAATGTCCACGATCCAGTCGGCCGTCCGGATGGTGTCCTCATCGTGCTCCACCACGATCAACGTGTTCCCGATGTCGCGCAGGCGCGTCAGAGTCTCGATCAGGCGCCGGTTGTCCCGCTGGTGGAGCCCGATCGATGGCTCGTCCAACACGTAAAGGACACCCACGAGGCCCGAACCGATCTGGGTTGCGAGCCGGATGCGCTGCGCCTCGCCGCCGGAAAGGGTCCCGGCGGCACGGGAGAGCGTCAGGTAGTCGAGGCCCACATCGAGCAGGAACCCCAACCGTGCATGGATCTCCTTGAGCACCTGCTCGGCGATAGTGGCCTCCCGCGCGGTGAGGTGGACGCCCTCGAGGAACGCCTTGGAATCCGCGATCGAGAGAGCGCACAGTTCGGCAATCGAGAGCCCGCCGATCTTCACTGCGAGAACCTCGGGGCGAAGCCGGGCGCCCTTGCACGTGGGACACGGGACCTCACGCATGTACCCGCGATACTTCTCGCGCGAGTATTCGGAATCCGTTTCGCCGTGCTTCCGATTGATGTAGTGCACCGCGCCCTCGAAACCCGAGGTGTAGCTACGCATGCGCCCAAAGCGGTTGCGGTAGCTCACGTGGACCTCGTAGTCCTTCCCAAAAAGCAGCGCCTCCTGAACCTCGCTAGAAAGCGCCGCCCACGGCACGTTAGTGCGGAAGCCGAGCTCCTTCGCCAGGCCCTCGATGATGCGGAAGTAATACTTGGAGTTCTCCCCTGGCCACACCCCAATGGCACCTTCCGCCAGGGTCTTGGTCGTGTCCGGGACCACGAGTTCCGGGTCCACCTCGAGGTATGTGCCCAGACCGGAGCAGTCGGGGCAGGCGCCATACGGTGCGTTGAAGGAGAAGGAGCGTGGCTCGATCTCGGCGAGTTGGAGCGGGTGATCGTTGGGGCACGCGCGCGTGGCCGAGAATCGCGTGGTGCGCTCTGGGGAGCCCTCCTCCACGTCCACGAATTCGGCGACAATCTGGCCCTCCGCGAGCCGGAGCGCGGTCTCCACGGAGTCCGTGAGGCGCACGCGCATCGTGTCCCTCACCACGAGCCGGTCCACCCCCACGTCGATGTTGTGCTTGATGTTCTTCTCGAGAGCCGGTGCTTCGGATAGTTGGACGACGGCGCCGTCCACCTTGGCCCGCGCGAACCCTTGGGCTTGGAGATCGGCGAAGAGGTCCTGGTATTCGCCCTTCCTGCCCCGCACGACCGGCGCGAGCACCTGGAACCGAGTGCCGTCGGGCAAAGCCAGAAGGCGGTCCACCATCTGCTGCGGAGTCTGCGAGATGATCTCCGCGCCGCACACGGGGCAGGTGGCTGTGCCGGCCCGCGCGAAGAGAAGGCGCAAGTAATCGTAGACCTCGGTGATGGTCCCAACCGTGGATCGCGGGTTGCGGTTGGTGCCCTTTTGATCGATCGAGACGGCAGGCGAGAGACCCTCGATGAAATCGACGTGCGGCTTATCCATCTGCCCGAGGAACTGCCGCGCGTAGGAGGAGAGTGATTCGACGTAGCGGCGCTGCCCCTCGGCGAAGATCGTATCGAAGGCGAGAGAAGACTTCCCCGAACCCGAGAGGCCGGTGAATACGATGAGCTGGTCCCGCGGGAGATCGAGCGAGACATCCTTGAGATTGTGCTCGCGCGCACCGGAGACGATTAGTCGATCATTCACACCCGCCATCGTAGTTCCCCCACTCGCCTTCGTACATACGTTCGAACCAGGCGTGTCGGAGTAGGCTGACCGCATGATCGTCGCAGTGCACTACACCTATGCCCCGGCCGCGCCGCTGGCGGAGATCCGGCCCTCACACCGCGAGTACCTTTCGGGGCTCGCTGCTGATGGCGTAATCGTCGCCTCGGGTCCGCTCCCCGAATCGAACGGGGCGCTACTCATCGTCTCGGCGGATTCTCCCGCAACTGCGCTACGAATCCTTGAGGGTGATCCGTTCTACCAGCACAACTGCATCGCCGAGCGCACGGCCGAGGAGTGGCGACCCGTCATTGGGGTGCTTGCTCCGTAGCCGCCTTCTCTCGTTCAATCTTCTTTCGGCCCACCGTCAACGAGAGGATCGCCGTTGCCGTCAAGATCCCGATGATCACAACGAGCGACTGGAACGGTGTGGGATGCGGCACCACGAACGGCTGGCCGTTGTTGAGCCAGGACAGGGAGTTGCTGGACAT
>JAKDIE010000348.1 GCA_030450655.1 Ruaniaceae bacterium | reverse complement strand
ATCCGTGGGAGGGCTCGTGGGCATGCTTGGGGGGCTGGGAGGCTTCTTTCTGCCTCCCCTGTTCGCCTATTCCAAAGGGTGGTCCGGCTTCCCGAGTTCCACGTTCTTCTGCATCTTCGTGCTCGTGGCCGTGTGCGCCCTCTGGATGCACCTGACGATCGTGAAGATGATGCGTGACAAGACCCCTGAACTCGACAGGATTATCGAAGCTCCGACAGAAAGGACCGCACCATGAGCAGCGCGCCGGAAACGAAGGGCGACTGGTTGGTCGCGTGGGACCCCGAGGACGAGAAGGTCTGGGACAAGAAGCTCGCATGGTCAACTCTGACCGTCACCACGTTCACGCTGACGCTGTGCTTCGTGGCGTGGTTCCTGCCGAGCGCCATCGTTCCCAAGCTGAACGCGCTCGGTTTCGAGTTCACGCAAGCGCAGCTCTACTGGATGGCCGCCATGCCGGGGCTCTCGGGCGGGCTGCTGCGCCTCGTGTGGATGGTGCTGCCGCCGAAGATCGGCACCCGCAAGCTGGTGACGCTCACCACGCTGCTCCTGATCCTCCCCGTGTTGGGATGGGGCTTCGAGGTGACGAACCCGGACGTCCCGTACTGGCGCCTGATGGGGCTCGCGTTCCTCTCCGGTATCGGCGGGGGAGCGTTCTCGGGCTTCATGCCCTCGACCTCGTACTTCTTCCCGCGCCGCATGCAGGGCACGGTCCTCGGGATACAGGCGGGAGTGGGGAACTTCGGCGTCTCGCTCGTGCAGCTGTTGACTCCGTGGCTGATCACCTTTGGCATGTTCGGTTTCCTTGGCTCGCAGACCATGGCGGTGGCCGGCAAGGATCCGGTGATCGTCTGGTATCAGGACTCGGCACTCGTGTACCTGCCATTCATCGTGGCGGGTGCGATCTGGGCCTACCTCGTCCTGAAGTCTGTGCCCGTCAAGGCCAGCGTCAAGCAGCAGTTCGACATCTTCAAGAACCAGGACACCTGGTGGATGACGGTTCTCTATGTCATGACCTTCGGGACGTTCTCGGGGCTTGCGGCACAGTTCGGGCTCCTCATGGCGAACCTTTACGGAACCGGGAACAAGGAGATCGTCGAGGGCGTGGGGCTGACTGCGCAGATCCTCGTGGATGGGTACTCGGTGCCGGATCCGGTGAAGTTCGTGTTCCTGGGACCGCTGGTGGGGGCGGGTGCCCGCATCGTGTTCGCGCCACTAACTGACCGCATGGGTGGCGCGATCTGGACGCTCATCTCAGGAATCGGCATCCTTGGGTCGATCGTGTTCACGATCCCTGCGCTCGTGCCGGATACCTCGAGCGCCGCTGCGCTCGAGGGCGGCTTCAACCAGTTCCTGTGGGGAATGCTCGCCATCTTCCTCTTCACCGGGATCGGAAACGCCTCCACGTTCAAGCAGATGCCGATGATCTTCGAGCGCCGCCAGGCGGGCGGCGTGATCGGCTGGACGAGCGCCATCGCCGCCTTCGGGCCCTTCCTGTTCGGGGTGGGCCTCACCCTCATGTCTCCCACCACGTTCTACTGGATCGGCGCCGCGTGGGCCGTGGGCTGCATCGCGATCACGTGGGTTCGCTATGCTCGGCCGGGTGCTCCGAAGAAGAGCTGAGCCGGTCCTGATCTGAGGGAGTGCATGAGTACTGAGGTGGTGCTGCGCGCGGGCGTGGTCGAGACGGATATCGACACGGCCGCCCTGCGCGCTGCCGTGCACGATTCCCGGGCTGGCGCCGTTGTGGAGTTCTCCGGGCAGGTGCGGGATCACGATCACGGCGCCTCCGTGGCGGCGATCGAGTACGTGGGGCATCCCTCGGCCGATGCCGTGATGCGGGAGGTTGTTGCGGAGTTCGCCGAGCGCGAGGGCGTCCACGCCATCGCTGCGGAACACCGCGTGGGCCACCTCGGGATTGGCGGGATCGCGCTGTTCGTGGTGGTCGCCGCCTCGCACCGCTTTGAGGCCTTCTCGTGCGCGATGGACCTGGTGGATCGCGTGAAGCAGACCCTCCCAATCTGGAAGAAGCAGTACTTCACGGACGGCACGTACGAGTGGTCTCAATGCCCCTGAGCGATGCGCAACGGGAGCGCTACCGTCGCAACATCGATATCCCCGGCCTCGGGGAGGCTGGCCAGGAGCGGCTGCTCGGCGCCTCGGTTCTGGTGATCGGGGCGGGGGGCCTCGGCTCCGCGGCGCTGCCGTACCTAGTGGCCGCCGGCGTGGGCCGCGTGGGGATCGTGGACGG
>JAKDIE010000347.1 GCA_030450655.1 Ruaniaceae bacterium | reverse complement strand
CGCCGTCGGGCCGAAAACACCGAAACTCTGACCACCCTCGCGGGGGCGCACCTCCCAGGGTGGTCACAAATCCGGGCGCACGCACTCTTCGCGTCCCCCGTCTGAGGCCCGTTGCGAACGCAGGACACTACGCTGGGAGGGTGAGCACCGGGGAGAGACAAACGCGCGCGGGCTGGCGCGCACCCGCACTCCTTCTCGCAACCGCCCTGATCGCCGCGGTGATCGGGCTCCTGAGCTCCGGCGCCATCTCGGGGAGCCAGATTGTGGACCCCGGCGCGCTGGTCCGTTGGGGGCTACCCGTCGCGAGCGTCCTGGCGAATCTCGGCGCGGCCATCACGATCGGTTCCTTCGCCGCCGCCGCGTTCCTAATCAGCCCGACGGCGGAGCGCGCCTGGCGCGGATCGGTGACGGTGGGGCAGTGGGGCGCCGTGGCATGGGCGTTGGCCGCGGTCTCCCACGCCATCCTCGGTTACGCCTCCGTGTGGGGGCGCCCGCTCACGGCGCCGAACTTCGGCGCCGAGCTGCTCATCTTCTTCCGAGGCACCGAACTCGGAGTCAACTACTTCTGGGCGGCCGCCCTTGCGGTGCTCGTCTCCCTCTTCGCGGTGGCGACCGCGTCCCTCCCGATGGCGCTGTGGACGGCGGTGCTCGGCGCGATCGCCCTCGTCCCCGTGGCTCTCACGGGGCACGCCGCCGGAGCCGTGGCTCACAACCTCGCGGTCTCCTCCCAGTGGCTGCACCTCGTGCCAGTGGCACTCTGGGTGGGGCCGCTTCTGGCGCTAGTCGTCGTGGGGCAGCACCTCGGCGATCAGCTCACGCCGGCCGTGCGGCGCTACTCGACGATGGCCCTGTGGTGCTACATCGCGATCGTGGCCTCCGGGGTGCTCTCCGCGCTGATTCGCCTGAACACGCCACTCGAGCTGTTCACGACGCCGTGGGGGCGGCTACTGCTCGCCAAGATCGTGCTCTTCGGCGGGCTTGGCGTGGCCGGGTGGATGCACCGAGAACGCACGATCCCACAACTGGGCGAGAGGCCGCGGCTCTTCTGGCGGCTGGCCATCGCTGAACTGGCCGTGATGGGCGCGGCCGGGGGAATCGCCGTCGCCCTGTCCTCCTCCGCGCCGCCCGTCCCGCAATCCGAGGTGCTGGACCCTTCCGCCGTCTTCGCGCTCACCAGCTACCCCGAGCCACCGTTCCCCACCACGCTGAACTGGCTGACTCAGTGGCACCCGGACCCCTTGTACATCCTGGGTGGCACGGCCGCCGTCGTCGTCTATGTGCGGTGGATGCTGCAGCTGCGCGGCCGCGGGATTACGTGGTCCGGGTGGCGCACCGCCTCCTGGATCGTGGGCTGGGCGCTGTTCGTGTGGGTCACGTGCGGCGGCCCGTACGTGTACGGCGTGGTGCTGTTCTCCTCGCACATGGTGATGCACATGATCCTGGTGATGGGGATCCCGATTCTCTTCGCGCTCGCGGCACCGATCACGCTCGGGCTCCGGGCGGTGCGCCCGCGGCGGGACGGCTCACGCGGGCCGCGCGAATGGGTGCTCGCGATGCTCCACTCCCCCTACTCGCGAGTGTGGTCGCACCCGATCGTGGCCGGGGCGAACTTCGCCGGCTCGCTCTTCGTGTTCTACTACTCGCCCCTCATCACGCTCGCGCTCACCACCCACGTGGGCCACGTGCTGATGGTTGTGCACTTCACGCTCGCCGGGTACCTGTTCGCGAATGCGATCGTGGGAATCGACCCGACGGCGGACCGTCCCGCCTTCCCGATTCGGCTCCTCGTGCTCTTCGCCACCATGGTGTTTCACGCCTTCTTCGGACTCTCGCTCGCGAATATGGGGACGCTGCTCGCGCCCACCTACTACGGGCGGCTCGGGTTGAGTTGGTGGGTGGACGCGCTTGCCGATCAACAGATGGGCGGCTTCATCACGTGGGGGATCGGCGAGGCCCCCGTTCTCATCCTCGCGATCATCATCACCTGGCAGTGGATTCGCGCCGATTCGAAGGAGGCCACGCGCCTCGACCGTGCCGCCGATCGGGACGACGACGCCGCCCTGCGCGCCTACAACGAGATGCTCGCGAAACGCACGGAGTCCTGACCAGATCCTTAGGTGCCTCTCGGGGCAACGGGTTGCAAATGGTGACCAAAGAGCCGCCTACGGTCACCATTTGCAACCATAGTGGCCGCTACGCGGCGAATCGTGGCACCGCGGGCGGGCACGCGCAGGCCGCCACGGGAGCGGC
>JAKDIE010000346.1 GCA_030450655.1 Ruaniaceae bacterium | reverse complement strand
CATCACCACGAGTCTCACCGCCGAGGCCACCTTGAGCCTTGCGGAATCCGATCCAGGCAAGGAGAGAACCGATGAAGCCAACAGCCGATCTATCGGACGAGAACGAGAGCATCACCAGTAGTTGCTCCACACAGTTTCGCCAGTTCGGGAAGCGCTCCGCGTTCGAAGGGATCGTGAGCACTGTGCGATGCAGTCACGACATTCTGGTTCTGAAGGCGACCCTCGGCGAACCGGGTGCGGGCCGTGTCCTCGTCGTTGACGGCGGAGGTTCAGTCGAACGAGCCCTCATGGGGGACACGATGGGAGCCATCGCCGTGGCGAGTGGCTGGGAGGGTGTCATCATCAATGGCGCAGTCCGGGACAGTGACGCCCTGAGTGGTCTCGATCTCGGAATCAAGGCGCTCGGCACGAACTCCCGCAGGGGCGAAAGGGAGGGCCTCGGCGATCGTGACGTGAAGATAAGCTTTGGTGGCTGCACTTTCAGCCCGGGCGAACGCCTGGTGAGCGACAACGACGGAATCTTAGTCTTTCCTGCAAAGTAGGAACCTTCGGCTACGCAAGGCCCCGCGCCCCGGTCCCGTGCGAGTGGGCCATCCCGCACGCACCTTTCGCCATTTTGCGCGAAGTCGCAGGATCCAGACTGCCTCGGTTAGGTGAGAACCCCAAGTCTCAGGAACCGCCGAACCGCATAGATTCAGCCTTCTCGTAGGTCGCCTTCGCCAGCGCCTCCAGCGAGGACACGGCAACGGCGCGCTCGAGGCCGCTGCGGCTAAACGCAAGAGGGATCTCCGTGCACGCCATCACGATGGGCAACTCGCGCACCGCCCGCAACTCCTCGGCCACACGGCGAAACTCGGCGCCCGCCTCATTGAGGTTCCCGGCCTTCACCGCGCCAATCACGCCCATGATCCGCTCCTGGAGCGCCATTGGCGGTTCGTGGAGCACGTATCCGCGGCGTTCGGCCGCGCGCTGATACAGCCCCGTGCGCATCGTTCCAATGGTCCCCGTGAGCCATGCGCCTCCGGGGCTTCGGCGCTCCGCCTCATCGAGGGTCGCCTCAACGATGTGAACGAGCGGCACGGGAAGTTCGTCAGCGAACCGATCGATGAAGACGTGCGCCGTGTTGCACGGCACCGCCAGCAGATCCGCGCCCCACTCGACGAGACGGTCCAGGCCCCTAAGGATCGGCGCCGCTGGAGCGTCATCTCCGGCGAGGATCGCCGTGGTCCTGTCAGGAATCGATGGGTCGGAGTCGATGATCGTGTGGAGATGGTCCTGATCAACCCGCGCAGGGGTCGCCGCGGTGAGATCGATCAGGAACTGGCCGGTGGCGGCGGGGCCCATCCCTCCAAGAATGCCAACGGTGACCATGCCACCAGAGTATCGCCATGCCACACCGGCCGAGCCACACTTCGGACGGTTCATCTCGTCCAGTCGAGCACTTCCAGCCCGGGGACGCGTTCGAACTCTCGAGTGTTGTTGGTGACCACCGCAAGCCCCGCCGCCCGGGCGTGGCCTGCGATCAGCACGTCATATCCACCAATGGGCGTACCGGCGTCGGCAAGACGCGCTCGGATTTCACCGGCGTGCTGGGCCGCAATTGCATCTAAGGCCAGCACCTCTATGAGCGCGAGGAACTGATCAACCGCCCTCCGATTCTCGCTCGCTTCGGCTGAGCGTTCCACGCCATAGGAGAGCTCGGAGACGGTGATCGATGAGACCGCGATCCGCCCGGACTCCGCAGCAAGCCGCTCCCTCAGCGGACCGGGCTGGCGGCGCAGTATGGCTATCACTACATTCGTATCGAGCAGGAACCGCAGGTTCACAGCACCCGCTCCTGTGCGTCCGGCTGGTTCCGCTCAGCGAGGAAGTCCACGCTCACGCGATCGCCATTCGACCACCAGAAGTCCATCGTTCGCGTCACCGGGGTGATGAGCCGCGAGTCGCCCCACACGGATATCTCAACGTCAGAGATGTCGTCGGGCAGCGCCACGGGCTTCGGTAGCCGAACGGCCTGAGTTCGGTTGGATCGGAAGATTCTCGTCTGCACCATCGCTCCTCCAAAGCTGGATATACGCGCAGTATATACGCACAGGGAGAATCACGCCACCACTATCGCGAGCTTCAACATGTCCCGCACGACGCCGAACGTGTGGATCCCTAGGCCTGTGCACCCCCTACGACAACATGACCGCTCAGCCCGCCTGGGCGCGGTAGTAGCCCGAGCGGTCCTGGTCAAGATGCGAGGTCTCCCCCA
>JAKDIE010000345.1 GCA_030450655.1 Ruaniaceae bacterium | reverse complement strand
GTCCGGGTCCTCGAGCTGCTGCCACGCGATCCAGGCGCCCTCCGCCTCGGGCAGGCCGGATTCGTCCCACTCGGCCGGACCCGGATCCGTGACGATGCGGAAGCGCTGCGGCCCGCGGGCGTCCGGCCCGGTCCCCACCCACTCGTGCTCGCCGAAGTAGCGGTCCAGCGCCTCGCCCCAGTCCTCCTCGCCCCAGGCGTCACTCTCGGAAGCTGCGGCAGGCGAATCCAGCGCGGCGGACGAACGCGTGGCCCCGGCAAGAATGGCCACGTTCTCCCGCGCAAGGGCCTCAACCTGGCGGAACGCCGCCTGCCGAATCGCCACCCGGAATGCGTGACGATTCGCGGCGAAGGAGGGATCGTCGTCGGACACGAACGCCACCTCATCACCTACGGCGCCCCCCGGAGTCTCGTTATTCATCGCCGCCCACTCATCGAGCAGCGAGGAGTCCACCGCCCGCACGAGCGTGCCGAGCCACTGCGTGATCTGCGTGACCTCCTCGGTGCGCGCCTCGGCGGGCACCACCTGGCGCAGCGCGCGGTACGCATCCGTGACGTACCGCAGGATCACGCCCTCGGAGCGGCCGAGCTGATACTTGGCGATCAGGTCCGAGAACGTCATCGCGGATTCGACCATCTCGCGGACCACGGACTTCGGCGAGAGTTCGTACTGCAGCACCCACGGGTTCGTGTGGGCGTACAGGCGCAGCGCGGGCACGAGCAGCTCGGCGAGCGGCTGCGGCCAGGTCAACTCGTCGAGCGCCTCCATGCGCTGGGCGTACTCGACTCCCTCGGCCTTCATCGCCGCCACAGCCTCATCGCCCGCCGCGCGCCGCTGGGCGTACAGGAGCGGCCGCGGGTCCTCAAGGGTCGCCTCGATCACTGAGATCACGTCGAGCGCGAACTCGGGGGAATCTGCGGCGAGCAGATCGATCGCGGCGAGCGCGAACGGTGACAGCGCGGCGTTGAGCGCGAACTGCTCGGGCAGGTCCACGGAGAGCCGGAGCCGGGGGCCGCCCGCTGCCTCAGTCGAGGAGAGATGTTCGACGACGCCCGCCTGCCTCAGTGAGCGGTAGATGTGGACCGCCGCGCGCAGATGCGGGTTGCGGGCCGTGGGCGGCTCGTGGTTGTCCGTGAGCAGGCGGGTCATGTGGGCCACCGGATCGCCCTCGCGCGCGAGCACGTTGAGGGCCATGGCGTGGGTGACGCGGAACTGGCTCGTGAGCGGCTCCGGCGCGGAATCGCGCAGCCGCTCGAACGTGGCGTCCGTCCAGTTCACGCGGCCCTCGGGCGCCTTCTTTCGCACGATCTTGCGCTTCTTGCGCGGATCGTCGCCCGCCTTCAGCAGCGCCTTCGAGTTCTCGATCACGTGCTCGGGCGCCTGAACGATCACCTCGCCGGTGGTATCGAACCCCGCGCGCCCGGCCCGCCCCGAGATCTGGTGGAACTCGCGCGCCGTGAGGTGGCGCTGGCGCTCGCCGTCGAACTTGGTGAGCGAGGTGAACACCACCGTGCGGATCGGCACGTTGATGCCCACGCCGAGCGTGTCCGTGCCGCACACCACCTTGAGCAGACCCTCCTGCGCCAGCTGCTCCACGAGCCGCCGGTAGCGGGGGAGCATGCCGGCGTGGTGCACGCCCACTCCCTGCCGCAGCAGCCGCGAGAGCGTCACCCCGAAGCCCTTGGAGAACGTGGCGCCCGCGATCCGGGCGGCGATCCGGTCCCGCTCCTCGCGCGAGATGAGCTTCAGCGAGGTGAGCGCCTGCGCCTGTTCGACGGCGTCCTTCTGGGCGAAGTGCACCACGTACGCCGGCGCGCGGTGCGTGGTGACGAGCTCCTCCAGCACGTCCGGGAGCGGCTCCACGGAGTAGCTGAATGAGAGGGGCACAGGGCGTTCCACCGAGGTGATGGTCTCCACGTCCCGGCCCGTGCGGCGCGAGAGATCCTCGGCGAAGAAGCTGGTCTCGCCGAGGGTGGCGGACATCAACACGAACTGCGTGTTCGTGAGCTCGAGAAGCGGCACCTGCCACGCCCAGCCGCGATCCGGCTCCGCATAGAAGTGGAACTCGTCCATGACCACGATTCCCGCGTCCAGTTTCGCTCCCTCGCGCAGGGCGAGATTCGCCAGGATCTCCGCAGTGCAGCAGATGATGGGCGCGTCCGGGTTCACCGCGCTGTCCCCGGTCACCATGCCCACGTTCGCGGCGCCGAAGAGCGCAACGGTGTCGAAGAACTTCTCCGAGACCAGCGCCTTCAGCGGCG
>JAKDIE010000344.1 GCA_030450655.1 Ruaniaceae bacterium | reverse complement strand
CCGGCAGCGCCAGATCACGGATCAGGATGTACCCAGATTCGCAGTGCTTACCCACCAGCCGCGAGCGCATGGTGGGCCCGCCGATCTGCCGGGACGCGACGTCGGCCGTATAGACCGCGCCGTAGAGCATGGGGCGCAGCACGGTATCGCTCATTCCCGCGTCAACGGCCACGTACCAGCGCTCGCCATCCGCCACGGTGACGCGCTTGATCGCCCCCACCGTGTAGAGGGCAACCATCGCCGGGCCAACGATGTTGCGGCCGGGTTCGAAGGAGATGCGCGGCGCCGGCGTGCCGAGCACCTCGCAGGCGGCCCGCACAACGCCCGCCATGCGCGCGCACACCGCGTCCGGGCTGAGGATCGGTTCGTCCACGTAGGTGATTCCGTATCCCCCGCCGAGGTCCACGTCCGGAACAAGGTGCCCCGTCTCGCGGGCGATCTCGGCGCGAAGCGACAGGAGCGCGCGGGTGGAGACGGCGTGGCCCTCGAGATCGCTGATCTGCGAGCCGATGTGCTGGTGCAGCCCCGCCAGCTCGATTCCCGGTAGCCCGACGGCGAGGCGGGCCGCCTCGAGCGCCGAACCATCGGCTAACGAGAGCCCGAACTTCTGGTCCTCGTGCGCCGTGGCGATGTACTCGTTCGCGCCCGCGTGGACGCCGGTCGTGACGCGCACGAACACGGGTGCGACCACCCCGCGCTGCACCGCGGCGGCCGAGAGAACCTCGAGTTCGTCCAAGGAGTCGACGACGATCCGGCCCACCCCGGCGTCAAGGGCTGCGGCGATCTCCTCATCCGACTTGTTGTTGCCGTGCACGCCGATCCGCGCCGGGTCCATCCCGCCGGCCAGCGCCACGGCAAGTTCACCGCCGGATGCCACGTCCGCGCAGAGCCCGCGCTCCACCGCGAGGCGGATCATCGAGATGCAGGTGAATGCCTTGGACGCGTAGTAGACGTCGGCCCCCGCCAGCCCGCGATCGGGCGCGAAGTGCTCGCCCGCAGCCGTTGCCCAGGCGTCCATGCGATCGCGCAGGTCCGCGAGATCGAGCGCGAACAGCGGCGTCCCGTACTCCCCCGCCAGCGAGCGCACGTCGAGCCCGCCGAGCCGGGCCGGGTGATCGCCGCGGGCCGGAATCCACTGTGCGGGCCACGGGGTTGGCGCGGTTCCGACGCCGGATTGCGGTTCTGTCACGGCGGTCTCCGTCACACTCGGGAGGTCCTCCATCACGCGATCGAGGACGGGCGGCTACATGCGGTCCGGCGCGCTGACTCCCAGCAGCGCGAGGCCGTTGGCGAGCACCTGGCCCGTGGCGTCGTTGAGCCACAGGCGGGTGCGGTGCGTGTCCGTGACCTCCTCGTCCGCGCGGGGCGTGACGCGGCAGGCGCCGTACCACGCGTGGTACGCGGCGGCGAGCTCTTCGAGGTAGCGGGCCACGCGGTGTTGCTCGCGCAGCTGCGCGGAGAGAGTGACGATGCCCGGGAACTCGGCGAGCTTGCCGAGGAGCACAGCCTCCGTGGGGTCCGTGAGGAGTTCCGGGACGAACGCGTCCTCGCGGCGCACGCCATGCGCGGCGGCGTTTCGCCCCACGTTGCAGATGCGCGCGTGCGCGTACTGCACGTAATACACGGGGTTGTCGTTCGTGTGCGCGGCGATCTGGACCAGATCGATCGTGAGCGGGGAGTCCACGGACGCGCGGGCCAGCGAGTAACGCGCGGCATCCACCCCCACGGCGTCCACAAGGTCCTCCAGCGTGACCACGGTTCCGGCGCGCTTGGACATGCGCACGCCCTCGCCATCGCGCACCACGTTGACGAGCTGGCCGATCAGGATCTCGAGGTTCTTGCCCGGCCCGGCCTCGTCGCCGAAGGCGCGCGCCATGGCGTACATGCGCCCCACGTATCCGTGGTGATCCGCGCCCAGCATCAGGATCGCCTGATCCGCGCCGCGCTCGCGCTTGTCGAGGAAGTAGGCGAGATCCGCCGCCAGGTATGCGGCGTTGCCGTCCGACTTGATGATCACCCGATCCTTGTCATCACCAAACTCCGTTGTGCGCAGCCACCCCGCGCCATCCTGCTCGAAGATCACGCCGCGTTCGCGCAGCCGCTCCACCGCGCGATCCACCGCGCCGCTCTCGTGCAGCGAATCCTCGTGGAAGTACACGTCGAAGTCCACGCCGAAATCGTGCAGGGCCACCTTGATCTCGTCGAACATGAAGCCGACGCCGATCCTCCGGAACGCTTCAAGTGCTTGCCCCTCAGGGAGCGTGCG
>JAKDIE010000343.1 GCA_030450655.1 Ruaniaceae bacterium | reverse complement strand
GCTGGACAGACACCGCGGCAAGGGCCGCCACGCAAGGGCGCGCCCGCTGGTCGGCAGCCCACCCGCTCCGCGGCGCCTGGCAAGAAGGCGGCACCGCAGCGGAAGCCGCCGGCGCCCAATAAGCCCAACTTTGCTGGCCGCCGCCTCATCGCGTTCCTCGTTCTCGCCGGCCTGGTGGCGCTCTTCGTGTGGGGCGTGATCTCGATCGTCAGCTTCGTGCGCGATTCCATCGCACAGAACGAGGCGGCGTCCGAGGTTGTTCCTACGGATGCACCGTTCACTGATCAGCCAACGGCGTGCGACCCTGGCGTCGTGGAGTGGGTAATCTCCGCGCAGCCCGGGTCAGCTGGCGAGAGGGTTCCGTTCCGGTTCACCATCACGAACAGCGGCGAGATCCCGTGCCTGGTTGACGCCGGCGCAACGAGTCTGGTTATCAACGTGACCTCGGGCGACGACGAGATCTGGTCCAATGCGCACTGCTCGTCAGACGAGGTGGCGTTGCTGCTTGGCGCAGGGGACTCGACGGAGCGTGAGGTGACCTGGGGTGGAGGCCGCTCCGCGCCAGGGTGCGCAACGGTCGAAGCAACGCCGGAGCCGGGCACGTACAAGGTCGAAATGACATATAACGGTGCGACGATTCCCGAAGGCACGATGGTCTTCGATCTGCGCTGAGATCGTGCGCGCTGCGCCTCAGTACCGTCGCTCGAGGATCGCGGACTCGGCGAGTTGCGCGAGGCCCTCTCGCACAAGCCGGGCCCGGTACGGGCCGATCCCGTCAATCTGCTGCAGGTCCTCAAGCGAGAAGGAAAGCAGTGCCTGGAGGTTACCAGCGTGCAGTGCGATGGTTTCCGCAACGGACTCAGGAAGCCGCGCGATGTGCGAAAGGAGACGATGCCCGCGCGATTCGAGTGGGGTATCGAGCCCTCCCTGCTTGAGGCCGAGTACGCGGGCCACCTCCTCAGGATTCGCGAGTTGTGTGGCAGTCAGGGTCCCCATCCGCTGGTGAACGGTCTCGGCGTCGGCCTCGAGATAATCCGCCACAATCAGCGCGCGCCCACGATCGATCCCTGAGACGAGTTCTTCGAGTTGGAGGTTGAGGAGCCGCCCATCCGTTCCCAACTGGATCACGTAGCCCTCAGCTTCGTCCCAGATGCGGGACACCATCTCGAGGCGTTGCATTGCAATGACGACGTCGCGGACCGTCACGAGATCTTCGACCTCGAGTGCAGTGAGGGACGCAAGGACCTCTTCGAGGCGTGCCACGTACCGTTCGAGGGTGGACAGGGCTTGGTTCGCTTTGGAGATGATCAGATCGGAGCCTTCGATTGGGTAGCGTGCCCCTGCCACATAGAGCGTGATGATCCGCATCGACTGCGAGACGGAGATGACAGGGAAGCCGCTCTGGCGTGCCACACGGTCGGCTGTGCGGTGACGCATTCCGGTCTCGAGCGAACCAATGGTGTGATCGGGCAGGAGTTGCACGTTGGCGCGGCGGATGGTGTGGCCATCGATAATGACGGCGCCGTCCATCTTGGCGAGCTCCCGGAGTCGTGCGGCGGTGAACTCGACATCGAGTTTGAATCCGCCGGAGCAGAGGGACTCAACAACCTCGTCGTATCCGAGGACCACGATGGCACCGGTACGTCCACGGAGGATGCGTTCGAGGCCGTCGCGGAGGTCCGTTCCGGGCGCCACCGCACCGAGCGTCTGTCTCAGATCCACTTTTCCTCCTCGTGCCCCCGCTCACCATCGTAAGAGGGCGGGCATCGTCGACACGCCGCCGTGTCCGAATCGTAATCAGGCGGAGGCGGCCCCGATCGCGGCCAGAACGCTCTCGACCCGCACCACCTTCATCCCGCGAGGCACCCGAACGTCGTCGGAACCACGCGCTGGGATGATGGCCCGGGTGAACCCGAGGCGTGCGGCTTCCGCCAAGCGGCGGTCGATTCCGCCTGTGGCGCGGACTTGGCCCGTGAGCCCCACTTCCCCGAAGGCCACGAGTGACGGGTCAATGCACGTGTTCGACGCCGCTGCGGCGATCGACAATGCGATCGGCAGGTCCATCGCCGGCTCGTAGGCCTTCGCGCCTCCCACTGTGGAGACGTAGACGTCCTGGTTCGCGATGTTGATTCCGGCGCGCGCGTGAAGGACCGCGAGCGTCATCGCGATTCGCGCAGAATCGAGGCCGGCGTTCGTGCGGCGCGGGCTCTCGAGCGCCGATGGTGCCACCAGAGCCTGGATCTGGGTGGGCATGGGGCGGCGGCCTTCGAGACTGAT
>JAKDIE010000342.1 GCA_030450655.1 Ruaniaceae bacterium | reverse complement strand
TCCTCGATCTCGTGGGGATCGGCGAGCGCGGTGCCGCGTATCCGAGCCAGCTTTCGGGCGGCCCGCGCCAGCGGGTGGGCATCGCACGCGCGCTCGTGGCCGAACCGGACGTCCTCCTGCTCGATGAGCCCACCTCGGCCCTCGACGCCACCACCACCGGCGCCATCCTCACCCTCGTTCGCGATATCCGCGATCGCCTCGGCGTCACGGTCGTCATCATCACCCACGAGATGGAGGTGGTGCGGGCGGTGTGCGACGGCGTGACCCTCCTCGAGCACGGCCGGATCGTCGAGAGTGGCCGGGTCCGGGACGTGGTGGCCGATCCGCGCACGCGGCTCTCCCTCGCGCTCGTGCCGCTCCCGCCGCTGCCACCCACCACCCAGGCCGCGCTCGACGTCTCCTTCACCTCCAGCCCCGGCAACCCCACGGGGGCGCGAGTGTTCCAGCAGATCGCCGCTGAAGGTGGGGACATCGCCGCCGGCACCCTTGAGACGATCGACGGCGTCCAGGTGGGCCGCGTCGCCGTCACCACCCCGCCGTACAAGGTCGAGGCCGTGGCCCGGGCGCTGCGCCAGAACGGTCTCCACGTCAAGGGGAGGCCCACCGATGTGGTTCGATAACCGCGCCATCCAGCAGCAGCTCTGGCCCGCCACGCTCGAGACCCTCTACACGACGTTCTGGGCCACCCTCTTCACGGTGATCTTCGGCCTTCTCGTGGGCGTCGCCGCCGTGCTGACCTCGCCGGGCGGCCTGGCGCCACACCCGTGGTTGAACCGAATCCTGGGCGTCATCATCAACGTGGGCCGCTCGATCCCGTACATCATCCTCGCCTTCCTCCTGATGAACGTCACGCGGCTCGTGGTGGGAAGCTACATCGGCTGGAAAGCCGCAGTGTTCACGCTGACCATCGCCGCGATCCCATTCTTCACGCGCCTCGTGGAGACCGCGCTCGTCCAAGTGGACAGCGGCAAGATCGAAGCCGCCCGCATGATGGGCGCATCCCGCGTGCGGATCATGTTCGACGTCGTGGTCCGAGAAGCGCTGCCGGCCCTCATCCAGTCCACCACGGTCCTGGTCATCACCCTCATCTCCTACGGCGCGATGGCCGGAGCGATTGGCGGCGGTGGCCTCGGCCAACTCGCCATGAACCACGGCTTCCAGCGCAACCAGGTGGACGTCACGGTCATCACCGTGGTGGTCATCATCCTCATCGTCCAGGCCGTCCAGATGGCCGGCGACATGCTCAGCCGGCTGGTGGATCACCGCTAAGCGACACCGCCAGCCGGAATCAACTTCGTGCGTGCGCGCACGCCCTCAAACTGCGAACAAGAAAGAGAAATACTCATGAGAAAGCTCATCGCAACAGCAACAGCAACAATCGCGGCCCTCGCGCTCACCGCGTGTGGCGCGTCCAACGATGCCCCCGCCGGTGACAGCACCGCGGGGCCGTCCGGCCTCATCGAGGTGAAGGTGGGCGCGTCCCCCACGCCTCACGCCGAGATCCTGGAGTTCGTCCAGGACAACCTTGCGGAAGAAGCCGGGATCACCATCACGGTCACCGAGTTCACCGATTACATCCTGCCCAATGAGGCGCTGGCCTCGGGTGAGATCGACGCGAACTACTTCCAGCACATCCCGTACTTCGATCAGCAGGTGGCCGATAACGGCTTCGAGTTCTCCCACTCGGAGGGCATCCACATCGAGCCGTTTGGGGTGTACTCGGACTCGCTCACATCGCTGGATGGCCTCGAAGATGGCGCGCAGATCGCCATTCCGAACGATCCCTCGAACGGGGGCCGCGCGCTCCTGCTGCTCGAGGATCAGGGTGTGATCACGCTGAATGAGACCGACGGCGCCCCCACGGTTCTCGACATCGCCACCAATCCGAAGAACCTCGAGTTCGTCGAGTTGGAAGCCTCCCAGCTGCCGAACGCTCTGCCGGACGTAGCTGCCGCGGTCATCAACGGCAACTTCGCTCTGGACGCGGGCCTCATCCCCGCCGAGGACGCGATCGCGCTGGAGAACCCGGCGAACAACCCGTACGTGAACATCGTGGCGTACCGCACGGAGGACGCCGACTCGGAGGGCATCACCACCCTGATCGAGCTCCTCACCTCGGACGAGGTGCGCGAGTTCATCACGACCAACTGGCCGAACGGCGAGCTCATCCCGGCGTTCTAGGCAACGCCGGCTCCAACGCCGGCTCCAACGTCGGCCGCACACCCAGGAACTGTGACCACCCTCGGGGTGTGGTGGGGTCCAGGGTGGTCAGAGTTTC
>JAKDIE010000341.1 GCA_030450655.1 Ruaniaceae bacterium | reverse complement strand
GATCTGATACCACCCTGCCACCCCACACCACGAGCAGCATGAGCACGAACGAACCGGTCACGTTCACGGCCATCGTGCCGAGCGGGAAGCCCGTGTCGTTGCGCCGCGCCACCGCACTATCGACCACGAACCGGGCCACCGCGCCGAGCCCCCCACCAAGAGCTACCACGAGCGGGATCACGTGCGCCGCCTCTCGCGAGCGTACCGGCCGATCCTGCCGCCGATCGCCAAGCCGCCTGCCGCGAGGATGAGCCCACCCACCACGCTCCCGAACGTATAGACCGCCCCCACGAGGGCGTCACCGCGGAAGGAGAGGGCCGCGGCGTCGACGGCGAATGTCGAGTAAGTGGTGAACGCGCCCAGGAAGCCCGTACCGAGGCCGAGCCGGGCTGCTCGGCGCGGACCGTCGTCGGGGCCGAGGGCCACCAGGGTTCCGAGCAGCAGCCCGAGGAGCAAGGCACCCACGATGTTGATGCCCGCGATCGCGCCGAGTTGACTCTCGGAAGATACAAGCTCGGTGATGCCCCAGCGCGCCAGCGCGCCGCACGCGCCGCCCACGAAGACCAGGCCGAGGACGCGTGGTTGGAGGTGGGGCTGCCGCGTCACACGCTCACCTCCAGCGTTCTGGATCCTGCGACTACGCGCAGGATGACGAGCCCGGCGAGTTGTGCGGTGGTGCGCGGCACGAATCGCCGCGTCACACGCCCCACGGCCGCTTCGTGAACCAGTCCACCACGGCCAGCGGCACCACGAGAACTGGCCGGTGCTGGTGGTGACTCAGGTGCAGCGCCACGGAGCCCTCCACGAACTGGCGCATCCGCGCGCCAATCCCGGGCACCCTCGTCCCCACCACGATCGCTGAGGCATCAACCGCCCGCGCGAGGTGCGTGAGGGCGCGGTCCACGCGCCCGGCCAAGTAGTGGAACTCCCAACTGACGCCGTCGAGCACCCCCTCCAACTGCTCCCGCAACTGGGCTTCGGTCTCGTGCCAGGCGTCGTCCGCCACGTCGGGCTCGATCGAGACATGCCGCACGGAACCATCCGGGAACTCGAGTGTGGTGATTCGCTGAGTGTCCACGTACGCACACACGAGCCGCACCCCGAGAGCACGTGCCCACGAAGCGGCCGTCAGCACCACGAGTTCGTCCTGCCCGGGCGTGACCCCAACGACGACGGGGCTCCCGGAGAAGTCTGTGAGTCTCGATGGCGAAGGCTGTGGAACGGAATTCATGCTTCGATTCTGGCACCTTGACCGCCCCGGCGTCAGCCCTTCAGCGATACCGCAGGTACAAAAGCGGTAGCGCCTACACCTCTTCGGGGATCATCTCGATCGCGCCGCAGGGGCATTCCTCCGCGCACATGGCGCAGCCCTTGCAGTAGTCGTACTTGAACTCGTACTCCCCAGGCTCGAGCTTGGTCACCGCGTTGTCCGGGCACACGCCGAAGCAGTTGTCGCACCCAAAGCAGTTGCCGCAACTCATGCACCGCCGCGCCTCGAACAGCGCCGATTCCTCGTCCAGCCCCGTCACAACCTCGTCAAAGGTATCGGCCCGCCGCGCCCCCTCGAGCCGCTCGCGCACGATGTGCGGCGCGTCCGCGTAGTACCACGTGTTGAGCTTGTCGTTGCTGGCGCGCGTGCTCTTCGGCGCGGCCTGGTAGATCGTGCCGCGCAGGAACGCGTCGATGTGCCGCGCCGCCTTCTTCCCATGCCCGACGGCGACCGTGACGGTACGCTCGGACGGCACCATGTCTCCTCCCGCGAATACGCCACGGCGTCCGGTCATCATCCCCCGGTCCACCTCGACCACGCCGTCGTCGATCGTCACCATCGGATCGTCCTCGATCAGCGAGAGATCGGCCTCCTGCCCGAGCGCCAGCACGAGCGAATCCGCCTCGAGTTCCTCGTATTCGCCGGTGGGCTGCGGGAAGCCCTTCTCGTCGAGTTCCATCTTCTCGACCATCATCTTCGACTCGTCCACGTGCTTGACCGTGGAGAGCCAGCGCATCATGATGCCCTCCTCCTCGGCCTCGGTGACCTCGGTGTCATTGGCGGGCATGCGATCGCGGGTGCGCCGGTAGACGATGATCGCCTCCTCGGCCCCGAGCCGCTTGGCCGTGCGGGCCGCGTCGATGGCCGTGTTGCCGCCGCCGTAGATCACCACTCGGCGTCCGAGCATGGGGGCCTCGCCGGTCTCCACGACCCGCAGCAGCGTGAGCGCGTCGAGAATCTTCGCCGATTCGCCGGCGGGGATGTACGCGCGCTTGCCGAGGTGCGCGCCCACG
>JAKDIE010000057.1 GCA_030450655.1 Ruaniaceae bacterium | reverse complement strand
CAACCAGCTGCACCTTGTCGCCAGCCCCTGCGGTGAGTGCCGCCCAGGCGTCCCACTCGTCCTCGGAGAACGGGTCCTCGATGGAGACCATCGGGTAGTCGTTCACGAGCGTGGTGTAGTAGTCCACCATCCACTCAGTGGTCTTGGGCCCGCCCTCGAACGTGTATGCGCCGTCCGTGAAGAACTCGGTGGCCGCCACATCGAGCGCCAGCGCGATGTCCTCGCCCGGCTTCAGTCCGGCCTTCTCGATGGCCTCGATGATCAGATCGAGTGCCGCACGGTTGGACTCGAGGTTCGGCGCGAAGCCACCCTCATCGCCCAGTCCGGTGGAAAGCCCGCGAGCCTTCAGCACGGACTTCAGCGAGTGGTACACCTCGGCACCCTCACGCAGCGCCTCGCGGAACGAAGGCGCGCCGATCGGGGCGATCATGAACTCTTGGATGTCCACGTTCGAGTCCGCGTGCGAACCACCGTTCAGAATGTTCATCATCGGAACGGGCAGCAGGTAGGCGTTGGGGCCACCCACGTAGCGGTACAGCGGCAGGTTCGCCGACTGCGCGGCCGCACGGGCCACCGCGAGGGATACTCCGAGGATCGCGTTCGCGCCGAGCTTGCCCTTGTTCGGGGTGCCGTCCAGCTCGAGCATCGTCTGGTCAATGAAGCGCTGCTCCGACGCTTCGACGCCCAAGATCTCCGGCGCGATGTCGTCGAGCACGTGGTCAACCGCGTTCTCCACACCCTTACCGCCGTAACGCTCTCCGCCATCGCGTAGCTCAACGGCTTCGAAGGCGCCGGTGGACGCACCGGAGGGCACTCCCGCACGGCCTTCCGCGCCGTCGTCGAGAACGATCTCGACCTCTAGGGTCGGGTTTCCGCGCGAATCAAGAATTTCGCGTGCTCCTACAGATTCAATGCTGGCCACAAGGTCTCCTAACCATTAGTGTGTTCATTGCAGGTCCAGCCTATTCGCTGAGTGCCTCTTTCCGAAGGGTCTTTCAACCCATACGCGTACGGGTTCGCGCTCAGCGTCATTGCCCGACGACGCCCACGGGAACCTGAACGATCAATCCTCACTGCTCGGAGGTGATCCACTCGAAGGCCGGCGGATTCAGTGCACCCATCTCGTTGATCGTGCCGAAACGGGGATTGACCTCGATATCGGCGTCCTGCATTGCGATCAGGTACGCATCTTGGATCTCGGCGCTCAGGGGCGAACTGTTCAGTTGGTTGGCCAGAATGATGAACCCGAGAACGTTCGTCAGCCCCTCGGGGAACGGATCTGGTGCCGCGCCCTGGTATACGTTATCCGCGAAGTTCGCGATGTCCTCGGCACTGGCAGTCATGCCGAACTCGGCGGCGACCGGCGCGAGGAGCGCGTTCTGGACGAGAGATTCGAGCACGATGGCCGGGCCAACACCCTCCGCAACGGCCGGTTCGAGGGCGAGCCAGGCGTCCGCTACCTCTGTCTCGGTGATGCGTTCGCCGTTAACGACGGCGGCGGTATTAGGTGGGGTGGAACAGCCGGCGAGCAGCAGTCCGGTGATGGCGAGTGCCGCAATGGCACGGAGCGGACGTGACACGAATCCTCCTTGGCGTGGTTCGCTGATAATCCTACGCTGACGGCGCGGAGGCCGGGGCACGCATGGCGTCCAGGAGGCCCGTAAGCCACTCCAGCAGTTCAGCATCGGTGATGGTGCCTGCACCCAACGCCGCCCCTCGCGGGAGCGGAATCAGTGCCGATCGCACGGCGGGCTTCAGAATCGTGCCCGGGTAGAGGCGCCTGAGGCGAATCTGCACGGAATCCACCGGCTCGACCGGGCCGAGCCGCACGAACTTGCCTTGCGCCGCGATCTCCTCGATGCCGAGGGTGGCCGCGAGTGCCCGCGTGCGCGCCACGTCGAACAGCCGATCCACGGGCTCTGGGACCTCACCGTAGCGATCGGTGAGTTCGGCTCGCACGGCCGCCAGCTCGTCGTCGTCCTTTGCCGCGGCGATCTTCGAGTACGCCTCCAAGCGCAGGCGCTCGTGGGCGATGTACTCGTGCGGGATGTGGGCGTTGACGGGCAGTTCGATGCGCACCTCTGGGCGTTCCGGCTCGGTGTCATCGCGGAATCCCGCCACGGCCTCGGAGACCATGCGCACGTAGAGATCGAAACCCACTCCGGCGATGTGCCCGGACTGCTCGCCGCCGAGCATGTTCCCTGCGCCGCGGATCTCCAGATCCTTCAGAGCCACCTGCATTCCCGCGCCGAGGTCCGTGTGGGCGGCGATGGTCTCGAGGCGGTCGAGGGCGGTCTCGGTAAGTGTGCGATCCGCCGGATAGAGGAAGTAGGCGTAGGCGCGCTCGCGCCCCCGGCCCACGCGGCCGCGCAACTGGTGCAGCTGGGACAGGCCGAACGTGTCCGCACGCTCCACGATCAGGGTGTTCGCGTTGGAGATGTCGAGGCCAGTCTCCACGATCGTGGTGCTCACGAGGACGTCAAACTCGTTGTTCCAGAAGTCCACGATCACCTTCTCGAGCTGGTGCTCATTCATCTTTCCGTGCGCAACGGCGATCCTTGCCTCCGGCACGAGCTCCTGGATGTGGGCCGCGGTGGCGTCGATGGACTTCACTCGGTTGTGCACGTAGAAGACCTGGCCGTCACGCAGGAGCTCGCGCCGGATCGCCGCGGCGATCTGGCGATCCTCGGCCGGCCCCACGAACGTGAGGACCGGGTGGCGTTCCTCGGGGGGTGTGGCGAGCGTGGACATCTCGCGGATGCCCGTCACGGCCATCTCGAGCGTGCGCGGGATCGGCGTGGCCGAAAGCGAGAGCACGTCCACGTTCGTGCGGATCTGCTTCAGCGTCTCCTTGTGCTCCACTCCAAAGCGCTGCTCCTCGTCCACGATCACGAGGCCCAGGTCCTTGAAGCGCACCTCTCCGGTGATCAGGCGATGGGTCCCGATGACGACGTCGACCTTCCCGGCAGCGACTCCCTCCTTGACTTCCACCGCCTCCTTGCCCGTTTGGAAGCGGGAGAGCGGCTTCACCGTGACGGGGAACGGCGCATAACGGTCCGTGAACGTCTCCATGTGCTGCTGCACGAGGAGGGTGGTGGGCACCAGGACCGCCACCTGCTTCCCATCCTGCACGGCCTTGAACGCGGCGCGCACGGCGATCTCGGTCTTGCCGTATCCCACGTCCCCGCAGATGAGGCGATCCATGGGCGTGTGCTTCTCCATGTCCGCTTTCACCTCGTCAATCGTGACGAGCTGATCCGGGGTCTCGGCGTACGCGAAGGCATCCTCGAGTTCCCGCTGCCAGGGGGTATCCGGGCCGAAAGCGTGGCCCTTGGTTGCCATGCGTACGGCGTAAAGGCGGATGAGCTCGGCCGCGATCTGCCGGACGGCGTGGCGCGCCTTGGTCTTGGTCTTCGCCCAGTCCGAGCCCCCCATCTTGTTGAGGGCAGGGCTCTCGCCGCCGGTGTACTTGGTGACCTGGTCCAGCGAATCCGTGGGGACGAAGAGGCGATCGTTGCCGCCACCGCGCTTGGCCGAGGCGTACTCGATCACCATGTACTCGCGGGTGGTCGCGTTCGCGCCGGTTCCGATCGTCCGCTGCACGAGCTCCACGAAGCGGCCCACTCCGTGGTGCTCGTGCACCACGTGGTCCCCTGGACGCAGGGCGAGCGGATCCACCACGTTCTTGCGGCGCTTCGGCATCGCGCGCATATCCCGCGTGGACGTGCCCTGGCGTCCGGTGATGTCACTCTCGGTCAC
This sequence comes from Ruaniaceae bacterium, assembly GCA_030450655.1. Classification (GTDB taxonomy): domain Bacteria; phylum Actinomycetota; class Actinomycetes; order Actinomycetales; family Actinomycetaceae; genus KH17. The sequence continues at coordinate 3,823 of JAKDIE010000057.1, read as the reverse complement.
GACGGCGAGGCGCAACTCCTCGGCCACGAAACCAGGGCCAGTGCGGGAGGTCGCCACCGTGACGACGCCCGTGCGAGGGGGGCCATCCACGTCGTCGACCACGGTGGCAGGGACGTCCACGGTGCCGAGCTGCTCGGCGATGCGGCGGCCTGGACCGGGTCCCTCCGTGGTCAGAACAAGCCGCCAATCATCGCGGATGAGCTTCTGAAAATCGGCCACTGCCGCCGGGATGTCACCGCGGTACGGACGCACGTCTCGTGCCCCGACGGCGATGGCATCAGCTTCCTCGGGGTTCACGGGCAGCGCAGTCATGCCCCACCAACCGAATCCCATCAGGTGGGCGAGGGCGCGGGCTTCGGCCAGGCTCGCGAACGACGCCTCGTCCAACCGCAGCGGGACCGTGCCCCCCGCCGATGCGGAAGTCCACGCTGCAGCCAGGAACTCTGCGGTGGTGGCCACCAGGTCCTCGGCGCGGCGGTCAATACGCTCGGGTTCGGACAGCACGATGCGCGTGCCCGGCCCAAATGCCTCGAGCACGCTCTCCATGCGTTCCACGAGGACGGGCGTGAGCGCCTCCATGCCCTCAACAGCGATACCCTCCGCGATGCGATCGCACATATCGGTGATGCCGGGCATCGTCTGCGCCAGGGAACGTGCCCGCTCCCGCACAGATTCGGTCAGGAGGAGTTCGCGGGCCGGCGGCGCCCACACGTGGTCAACGGCATCAAGCGAACGCTGATCGGCCACCGCGAACTCGCGGATCTCGTCGATCTCGTCGCCAAAGAACTCGACACGCAGTGGGTGCTTCTCAGTGGGAGGAAACACATCGAGGAGCCCGCCGCGCACGGCGAACTCACCGCGGCGCTCCACCATGTCCACGCGCGCATAGGCCGCGTCCGAGAGGGCGTGGATCACTCCCTCCATCGGGCGAATCTCGCCCACGCGCAACGCCACGGGTTCGAGATCACCGAGGCCGGCGGCGTTGGGCTGGAGCAGGGCGCGCACCGGCATGATCACGGCCAGCGGCGTGTTCGTCTCGGGGCGCGAGGGATCCGGATGCGCCAGCCTGCGGAGTGTGGAGAGGCGGCGCGCCACCGTGTCCGGGCGCGGCGAGAGGCGCTCGTGCGGGAGGGTCTCCCATGCGGGGAATAGGGCGAGCGACTCCACCGGGACATAGGAGGACATCGCGCCAAGAAGGTTCTCGGCATCGCGGGTCGTGGGAGTGACCACCACGAGGACGCCGGAAGGCGAGGCGTCCGCAGCGGTGCGCTGAGCGAGGGCCGCCAGGAGCGGCGGGCGGACGCCGAGCGGCGCCGAGACCGTAAGCCTCGCGGAGGTCTCCTCATCCGCCACGCGGCGGAACGCAGTGTCCTCGCGCAGGATCGGCGTCAGGCCTGTCAGGTTCATGTCTCTCCTCGGACGCGGGCACGCAAAACAGCTGAAGTTCAGCGAACCCCAGCCCCTCCATTCTAGAAGGTCGCTCAACGGCCCTCTCGTGAGTGTTCTCACTCATCAATACCGGCAAGAAACGTCGCCTCGATTGCGATTCTCCTCAAATCGGGCCTCTCGCGGCATCGAGCCGTACTTTCTTGCCGCCACGCGGCCGCATCTGGCATCTGGGCGTTCACGTCAACCGGCAAGAAACGTCGCCTCGATGCTCCCAGAGGGCCAAATCCGCACGAATCGCGATCCGGCCTGCGTTTCTTGCCGAACGCGCCGCGACTCGGCCATGTCACTGCGAGCGCCTAAGATTTCCTTATGGGCCTCGCACTTCTCGTGTCACTGCTGGCCGGTCTCGCCACCTCGATCGGTGGCCTGCTCGTGCTCAACTCCCGCACGCTGCAACGCAGCTTCCTCGCCGTGGCGCTGGCATTCGCCGCCGGGGCGATGATCATCATCTCGCTCGTGCAGATCATTCCGCTGGGCATCAACTACATGACCGAGATCACGTCAGAACGCAACGCGATGCTCACGGTTTGGCTATCATTCTTCGCGGGTATCGGCCTCGTCATGATGATCGACAGGATCCTCCCGGACGTCCTGAACCCGAACGAGATGGAGGGCCGCGAAGACGAACTCACGGTGGGCGATACCCGCTCCACTCGCAACCTGATGCGCTCAGGCATCCTCGTGGCGCTGGTACTCGGCTTGCACAACCTCCCGGAGGGCATGGCGACCTTCTTCACCACCTACCAGAACCCCACGGTGGGTATCACGCTCGGCATCGCGATCGCGATCCACAACGTCCCCGAGGGGATCGCGGTTGCCGCACCGGTCTACGCCGCCACGGGATCGAAGCGAAAGGCCTTCTGGTGGGCCACCTTCTCGGGAATGACCGAGCCGATTGGCGGGCTCATCGCCGCAGCTGTGGTGAGCTGGATGGTTCCGCCGGAGTTCTTCGGGATCTTCTATGGAGTCGTGGCCGGCATGATGGTGTTCCTCGCACTCGACGAGCTACTACCCGGCGCCTGGCGCTACCAGACAGATAAGCACCAAACGGTCTATGGGATGCTGGCCGGGATGGCCATCATGGCCCTCAGCTTCATCCTCTTCGCTGCAGCCTAATCGCGCGAGTGTAGCTCCATCTGGGTCTTCTCCCAGCCGCGCGTGGCGATGTCCTCCACCGCATCCGCGGCAAGCTGCACCATCACGCCCGCCTCCTCGCTCTCACCCTTCGCGAACGGCTGCAGCACGTACTGCGCAGGATCGATGCGTCCGGGCGGCCTGCCGATTCCCAGCCGGAGGCGCCCATATTCGCGCGTTCCGAGGTGCTCGCTGATCGACTTCAGGCCATTGTGCCCGCCCTCGCCGCCGGAGCGCTTCATCCGAAGAGTGCCAAGCGGAAGGTCGAGCTCATCGTGGACCACAAGGAGGTCGACGACGTCGATCCCCTCCGCGCGCATCAACGCCGCCACGGGTGCACCGGAAAGATTCATGTACCCGGCCGATTTCGCGAGGAGAACTCGCGGGCCGGGTGCCCCGCCAGGCAGAGTTCCGATGCGGGATTCTGCGGTGAGCGCACCCGCCCGGTGGCGTGACCACCGGGCGGAGGCGCGCCCCGCCAGCACATCGACCACCATGTGGCCGAGATTGTGCCGTGTTCGTTCGTAGCGCAGGCCCGGATTCCCGAGCCCAACGACGAGCAGGGTCACTCGGTGTCGTCGCCGGCAGCCAGCTCGGAGACCACACCCTCAGCGGCGTCATCCGCGGACTCGACGGCCCTCGGAATGGAAACCACGACCACGGCCTGGTCGCCATCCACCTCGGTGGTGACGCCTGCGGGCAGTTCGATGTCCTTGATCGTGACGATCGCGCCGTCCTCGAGGCCCTCGATGCTGACCACGATCGACTCGGGGATCGAGATGGCCGGGGCGAGCACCGAGATGGTCTGGGCCTCGAGCGCGGCAACCGCGCCGGCGACAGGCTCACCCACGAGGTGCACAGGCACGTCCACGGTGACCTTCTCGTCGCGGCGCACGATCACGAGGTCGATGTGCTCAAGTTCGCGGATGAGGTGGTTGATTTGCACGTCCTTCACGAGAGCGAGCTCGCTCTTTCCGTCGAACGAGAGCTCGATGACGGCGTTGCGCGAGTGGCGGATGATCAGGAAGGTCTCGTGTCCCGGAAGGCTCAGGTGGACCGGGTCCGATCCGTGGCCGTAGAGGACCGCGGGCACGAGGCCGGCGCGGCGCGTGCGGCGCGCCGCACCCTTGCCGAATTCGGTGCGGAGAGTGGCGTTGAGAGTGTTATCTGCCATGTGAGATGCCTTTCGTTGCGGTGGGCCTCGGCACGGGAGAGCGCGCGGAGAAAGCTCCACCGCGTC
>JAKDIE010000340.1 GCA_030450655.1 Ruaniaceae bacterium | reverse complement strand
CGGGCCTTCGATCGTGATCGTGGCAGTTTTCGTACGATCCCAGCACGCGGAGGGATCGGCGTGGCATGAAACATCAGAATAGTGACGTCTTGTGCCACGCAGATTACCCCAGGGCCTCGGACCGAACGAAAACTGCCACGATCGCGCCCTCCCTCAGGGACACGGGTGGCGCGGCCCCGAAGGGTGCGGCAATCGCCTCACCGGGGGGCCAGATCGCTCCCATCCAGGCAGAAGAACCCCCGAGTTCACCCCCGTGAGCGGAGCCGCCCAACCCACGAGCAAGGCCCGCTGCCATCCAGGCAGGCCGAAGCCCGCGGGCGCCCGGCCGGCGGACACCCATCTTTCGTCATTCTGCGCGGAGGCGTAGCCGGAGTCGCTGAACCCAGGCTCAAGGTTCCTCACCTAACTGAGGCGTCCTGGATCCCGCGACTGGCGCGCAGGATGACGAGAAGTGCGCGGCGGTCCGTGCCACGAGGCAGTGCGGGCGCGCAATGCGAACGGCACGCGAGCGCACTCCGCAGAACGGATCATCTAGGGTTAGCGCAGAAGGGAGCTGGGATGACGCAGGTACTGACCCAGGCGTTCGCGCTCGTGTTCATCGTGTTCCTCGGCTACGTGTTCCAGAGGGCGGGGTGGGCGCGCGCCGAGCACTTCGCGATGCTCACCAAGGTTGTCCTCTACGTGACACTTCCGGCGATGCTCATGACCGCGTTCAACAAGGTCGATCTCACCCCGAAGCTGCTTCTCATCCCGCTGCTCAGCTTCATCCTCGGGTTATCGCTGCACGTTGGCGGATGGCTGATGGAGCGGAAGAGCCCTCCCTCCGAGAGGGCCTTCGGGATACTGAATGCGAGCTCGTTCAACGTGGGCGCCTTCGCCACGCCCTACGTCTCGCTGTTCATCGGATCGCACGCGATCGTCTACTCCTCACTCTTCGATGTGGGAGTCACATTCGCGACCGCGGGTGTGGCATTTGCGTGGGCAATGGCGATCACTTCCGAGACCGGCCGCGCCTCGCCCCTCACGCTGATCGGGCACATGTTCAGGAGCCCGGTGTTCGTCACCTACCTGTTCTTGCTGATCATGCGACTACTCGACCTCCACCTGCCTGCCTTCGTCATCAACGTGGCCACGCCGATCGGAGCGGCCAACCCGTTCCTCGCGATGTTCATGATCGGGGTGGGGCTCGAAGTGCGGCTGCGTCGCAGCAAGTATGCGAAGGCTGCGAAGTTCCTGGCGGTTCGCTATGGCGTGCTCATCGCAGTCGGCATTGCCGCCTGGTTCCTGCTTCCCTACGATCACGAGGTCCGCGTGATCCTGTGCGTGGTGCTCGCCTCTCCCATTGCCGTGATGACTGCGGCGTTCACCCTCCAAACAAAGGGCGACGTCGAACTATCCACCTTCATGATTTCGGCCTCAGTGCTCGTCTCGATCGTGGCGATGCCGCTGCTCTTCCTCACGCTCTCCTGAGGGGACGTTTAGGCCCAATGCAGTACTCCGGCAATCGCGGGGCGCCGAGTGTGATCGGGGCCGCGATTCGGGAAAACCGGCGTGCGTCCGATATTCTGTTGAGGCTTCAGGAGGATTCGCATAGTGGCCTAGTGCGCACGCTTGGAAAGCGTGTTGAGTGAAAGCTCTCGGGGGTTCGAATCCCCCATCCTCCGCCACCGATCGTGGCCTGAGTTTCAGCCGATCGAATCCTTAGCAGCGTGGATCTCCATCGACCGCGAGGAACTGCGTGGCGAGCCACTCGCCGTCGATCATCATCATTTCCAGACTGGATCGTGCAGGCACCACGTCTTCATTCTCGGCCTCGGGAATCACCCAGGTGGTGTAGTCCACACAACTGGAGACCACGGCGCGCTCCCCATCGACGATGACCGTGGTGTCACTGAACCCCGGCTCGCCTTCCCGAGTCACCCCCCACTCCTGGTAGTTGCGGGCCTCCCTCATTTCTTCCTCAACGAGTTCGGGCACGGCAAGACCCTCGAACAACGCGGGATCCGGATTGCCACGCTGCGCCTCTACAGCCGCCGCCCAGAAACGAAAGTACACATCCAGGACCTCATCCTCGATGCCGGCTGTCGATTCTGGATCCGTTGTGGGTTGAGGGTCTGGATCTGACGCGCTCTCCGTGGCGGCGTCCGTGCTCACCACCGTTGGCTCCGGAGTGGGACTCTCACTCACCTCGGCAGTTGGCGCGCAGGCGATCAATAGCCCGGCCAACGGCACGGCTCCCAGCCATGCAACCAATCGCTTCATGGTGATTCCTCTCCGACGCCGACGGTGCTCCCCC
>JAKDIE010000339.1 GCA_030450655.1 Ruaniaceae bacterium | reverse complement strand
CTGCGCGAACTGTTGCCCAGGGCGCGGGAGGGTCTCGACGCGTGGGGAGTGGATCGCGCGGTGGCCGATCGGCTACTCGGCGTGATCGAGGGGCGCTGCCTGAGCGGCCGCAATGGCGCCGTGTGGCAGGTGGAGGCCGTGCGTGCGTTCGAGGCGCGCGGGCTCGAGCGGCACGAGGCGTTGCGGAAGATGGTGGCGCTCTACGCCGAGAACATGCACACGAACGAGCCGGTCCACACCTGGGCCGTCCCCACGCCGTAGCGCCCCGTTCTCATCGTGGACCGCGAGGCGGGGAGGTGGGGTTCGCTGGTACGTTCACGCTGATCTGAAGTCAGCCCGCTGGAAGGTAGTGCCGTGAGCGTAATCCGTAAGATTCCCCTGCTCGGTTGGATCGGCATTGCGATTCTGCTCGGTATCCTGACTGGCCCGATCATGCCTGAATGGCTCGGCAATACGTTCCTCACGTACAACTCGATCTTCTCGGGATTCCTCGGGTTTGCCGTGCCGCTGATCATCCTGGGCTTGATCATGCCCGCGATCGCTGAGCTGGGTGCCGGTGCGGGGAAGTGGCTGGGAATCACGGCCGCGATCGCGTACGGTTCCACGATCATCTCCGGGATGGTGGCGCTCTTCGTGAGCCTGTGGATATTCACGCCGGCACTTGCCAACTCGGGCATCACGGCACTCGGGAACGGCGAGGGCTCGGGCCTGACGCCGTACTTCACGCTGGTCAGCTCCCCGGGAGGTTCGGCAACTGAGATTGTGCTGCCTCCGGCCCTCTCTGTCATGACGGCGCTCGTCATTGCCTTCGTGATGGGAATTGGCCTGACCACCATCAAGAACTCGATCCTGGTGAGCGCCGCCATCGAGTTCCGCACCATCATCGAGGGGCTCATTCGCCGCGTGATCGTGCCGGCCCTGCCGCTGTTCATCTTCGGCATCTTCATGGACCTCTCGCGCAGCGGCGAGGCGATCCGAGTGATCAGCACGTTCCTCATCGTGGTTCTCGTCTCGTTCGGGCTCACCCTCCTCGTGCTGCTCGCGCAGTTCACCACGGCGGGAGTGATCGCCGGCAAGAACCCACTGAAGGCCCTGTGGAACATGCGCGAGGCGTATGTGACCGCGCTCGGGACGTCGTCGTCCGCAGCGACGATCCCGATCACACTGCGCTCCACCCTCAAGAACGGTGTGAGCGCCCCGATCGCCGGATTCGTGGTGCCGCTGTGCGCCACGATCCACCTCTCGGGTTCGATGGTGAAGATCACCTGCTTTGCGACGGCGGTGATGCTGCTGGGCGGCGAGGCGGTCTCGTTCGGCGCGGTGATCCCGTTCATTCTCATGCTCGGCGTGATGATGGTGGCGGCCCCCGGAGTCCCCGGCGGCGCGATTGCGGCCGCGTCAGGACTGCTCGTCTCGATGCTCGGCTTCGGGGACGTGGAGATCGGCCTGATGTTCGCCATGTACATTGCGCTCGATAGCTTCGGCACGGCCACGAACGTGACGGGTGACGGCGCGATCGCGATCATCATCGACAAGCTCTCGAAGGGCAAGCTCACCGGATCCGCAGAGGTAGTTGAGGAAGCCCTCGCCTAGCGCAGGGCGCGGTCAGTAGCGAGCCGCATCGCGCGGCTTGCCCCAGCGCGATTCGAGGCTGCACTACCGTCCCAAGAAAGCGTCAATGCGGATCTGTGGTGATCTCTCCCGCGGCTCCCTTTATTTCCAATAGCATGGAATGACGGTCACATTTTCTGGAGGAGATGTGGCCAGAAAAACCCGCTCGCACGCGTGAAAGGTGTGCCCACGTGACCCACCAGCCAACCACCACGGTCCCGCTACATCCGGCCTCTGCCGCCAACGAATGGTGGCGCAGCGCGGTGATCTACCAGATCTACCCGCGCTCGTTTGCCGATGCGAACGGGGACGGGATCGGGGACCTCCCCGGGATCACGTCCCGCCTTCCCTACTTGCGCGATCTTGGGGTGGACGCCCTCTGGGTGTCACCGTTCTACCCCTCACCGCAGGCGGACGCCGGCTACGACGTGGCGGACTATCGCGGCATCGATCCGCTCTTCGGCACGCTGGAGGACGCGGATACGCTCATCGGGACCGCGCACGAGCTTGGCCTGCGCGTGTTCGTTGACCTCGTCCCCAACCACACGAGCGATGAGCATCTCTGGTTCCAGCGGGCGCTCGCTGCGGGGCCGCGCTCGCCCGAACGCGACTGGTACATCTTCCGTGACCGGGATCCGAACGATCCCGATCGCGTCCCGAACAACTGGCAATCCGATTTTGGTGGCCC
>JAKDIE010000338.1 GCA_030450655.1 Ruaniaceae bacterium | reverse complement strand
GCGTGAGCAGGGTGAGGCCCGAGGAGTAGATGCCGTTGATCGCGCCCGAGAGCAGCGAGAGGATCACGGTGATCAGGAACGGCACCAGGAACCATGTGGGCAGCAGCCCCGCGAGCGCGCCCACGGGATCCACGTCAATCCCCGCCGCCAACTCGGCCGAGGAGCCGGCGAGCATCAAGCCGAACGTGATCAGCACTACCGGGCCGAGCGAGCCACCGATCGTGGTCCACGCGACGATCGCGCCATCCCTGGCCCTGCGCGACTGGTAACGGGACCAGTCGGCCGCAATGTTGACCCACCCGAGGCCCATGCCCGTCATCACCATGGTCATGCCGCCGATCGTGGCGGGCAGCGAGCCGGCGGGGATGGACATCAGCGTGCCCCAGTCGATCGCCGGGATCACGAGGAACACGTAGACGAGCGTGGTGAAGCCCGTGAGCCACGTGAGGATCGCCTGCATCTTCATGATGATGTGGTAGCCCGCCATCGCCCCGAGGATGATGAGAGCCGCCACGATAATGGCGGCCACGATCGAGACGCGCGTGTGGTCCTCGCCCACCCATCCGAGCCGCTGCAGTACCGTCCCCGTGGCGAGCACCGCCGTGATCGCCAGGAACGTCTCCCAGCCGATCGAGGTGAGCCATGAGATGATCCCTGGCACCTTCGCGCCCTGCACCCCGAAGGCCGCGCGGGACATCACCATCGTGGGGACCGAGCCGCGCTTGCCGCCGAGCGCGATCACGCCGCAGATCCCGAACGAGAGGATCACGCCGATCACGGCCACGATCGTGGCCTGCCAGAAGTTGATCCCGAATCCCAGGACCCAGGCGCCGTAGCTCATCCCGAACACCGAGACGTTCGCCGCGAACCACGGCAAGAAGAGCTGGTGAGGTTTCGCGGTGCGCTGTTCCTCGGTGACGATCTCGATACCGGTCAGTTCGATCTTGGAGAGCACGCCGCCGTCGGACGTCTCGGGGGATTGAGAACTCATGTGTCCACCTTCGTTCGGGAACTCGCTCGTGTGGGTCAAGAATAGGATGTGGACAGGCCATCGGTACCCGGCCACGCCGCACAGATCCGCCACGGAGTCCCCATGCAACCGCAGCATTTCGCCAGTCACCTCATCACGCAGCAGGATTCGGCCGCGGGGGAGTACCTTCGGGGCGCCGCCGGTGGGCCGCTGGACGTGCTGATCGTGCTGGGCTCGGGCCTCGCCGAGGCGCTCGATGATTCACCGGCGTGGGGCCAGCCGATCACCACCCTCCCGCTCTCGTCCGTTCCCGGGCTGGTGGCGCCAGTCGCGGACGGGCACGTGAACGAGCTTCGCCTCTACGAGCATGAGGCCGACGACGATCACCGGCTCCGCATCGCCGTCGCCCTGGGGAGAACGCACCTTTACGAGGGCATGGGGCCGGGTCCGGTGACGGCGCTCGCGCGGGCGGCGGTGGCCGCGGGCGCTTCGACGGCGATTCTCTGCAACGCGAACGGGTGCCTGCGCGAGTGGGAGCTGGGGGACGTCATGGCGATCACGGATCACGCGAACCTCACGGGCACCTCGCCGTTCGATGGCACGATCTTCCTCGACACCAGCGCGTGCTGGGACGCCGAACTCGCCGCCGCGCTCTGCGAGGTGACTCAGCGCAGCGGCACGTACGCGCTGCTGCGTGGGCCCGAGTACCAGACCCCTCTGGAGACGCGCTTGCTCGCGAAGGCCGGGGTGGACGCCGTCGGCATGTCCACCGTGATGGAGGCGCTGATGCTGCACGCGCTGGGGGTGCGGGTGTGTGGGATGTCCGTGGTCTCGGATCTCTCGTTCGCGGATGCGCCCACGGATCCGGGCGCCGTGGTGGAGGCGGCGGCGCAGGCCCACCGGACCGTGCTCGAGGGGATAGAGCAGGCCCTGCGCGCTGTCAGATAGGCGACTTATTCGTGTGCCCACGGGCCCTATCAATACAGTATCAATAATGATACTATGTGTGAGTGGCTCGGATTGAGAAGATTCTTGCGCAGATGCGAAGCGCGCCGACCGGAGTGCGTTTCACGGACCTCACAAGAGTGTGCGATCACTACTTTGGAGAGCCGAGGCATAGGGGAACTTCGCACCGCGTGTACCGAATGCCGTGGCAGGGCGACCCGAGAGTGAATATTCAGGACGACCACGGCATGGCTAAGGCGTACCAGGTCCGGCAGGTAGTGGCGGCAATCGAGAGGTTGGAGGGAGAGGAATCATGACTGAGGCGAACCCAGAGCACTTCACGTATCGGGTGCGGTGGTCTGCGGAGGACGAGTCCTTCGTGGGTA
>JAKDIE010000337.1 GCA_030450655.1 Ruaniaceae bacterium | reverse complement strand
TCCCCGCTGCTGTGGCGCAAGGTGCGCACCGGCCTTTCGGCGGGCCGCGTCCAGTCCGTGGTCACCCGCAAGGTGGTGGAGCGCGAGCGCGAGCGCATGGCGTTCCGTTCCGCGTCCTATTGGGACGTGACGGCAACCCTGGCCGAGGGCGACGACGAGTTCACCTCGCGTCTCACCGCGGTTGACGGTGTGCGTGTGGCAACCGGCCGCGATTTCGGTGACGATGGCGCGCTGAAGAATGTGAAAGTGCGCGTGCTCGGAGAGGATGAGGCGCGCTCGATCGCCGCAACCACGCTCGAGGGCACGGTGACCTCGGTCGAGACCAAGCCGTATCGGCGCCGTCCGGCCGCGCCGTTCACCACGTCCACCCTCCAGCAGGAGGCCTCGCGTAAGCTCCGGCTTTCCTCGCGCGAGACCATGCGTGTGGCGCAGAATCTGTACGAGAACGGCTTCATCACGTACATGCGCACGGATTCCGCGGCGCTGTCGAAGCAGGCCATCGCCGCCGCCCGCGCGCAGGCTGCCTCCCTCTACGGCGCGGATTCGATCCCGGACGAGCCACGCAAGTACGGCAAGGTCGCGAAGGGTGCGCAGGAGGCACACGAGGCGATCCGCCCCTCTGGTGACTCCTTCCGCACACCGAGCCAGACGGGCCTCACCGGCGCGCAGGCCGCGCTCTACGATCTGATTTGGAAGCGCACCGTCGCCTCGCAGATGGCGGATGCCACCGGTTCCACGGCCACAGTCAAGGTGGCTGCGCCGGTCCGGATCGGCGCCGATTCCGCCACCGCTGAGTACTCCGCCTCCGGCACCGTCATCACGTTCCGCGGCTTCCTCGCCGCCTATGAGGAGTCCCGCGATGCGTCCCGCTATTCCAAGGACGACGACGACGCCCGGCTCCCGGACCTCGCCCAGGGCCAGCAGGTGACTGCCCAGAGCGTCGAGGCTGCGGGCCACGAAACGACCCCACCCCCGCGCTACACCGAGGCGTCGCTGGTCAAGGCGATGGAGGAGCTCCAGATCGGGCGCCCGTCCACGTATGCCTCGACGATCTCCACGATCATGGACCGCGGGTACGTGAACAAGAAGAGTAATGCGCTCGTCCCCTCGTGGTTGGCGTTCGCCGTGACGCGCTTGCTGGAAGAAAACCTTCCCGAACTTGTGGACTACGACTTCACGGCGCGGATGGAGGGAGGCCTCGACACGATCGCCCGCGGCGAGGCCGAATCGGACGCGTGGCTGGCGCGCTTCTACCTCGGCGACGAGGAGCGGAAGGGGCTGCGCGAGCGCGTGGCTGGTCTCGGCGACATCGACGCCCGGGCCGTGAATTCCGTCGAGCTCGGCGAGGGCATCACTCTGCGCGTGGGCCGCTACGGACCATATTTGGAGACCATCGTGGAGGGCGAGACGAAGCGCGCGGCTGTGCCCGACGACGTCGCCCCGGACGAACTGACCCTCACCAAAGCCCAGGAACTGCTGGCAGCGGGCGTGGAGGACGGCCGGGAACTGGGAGCGGACCCGTCGAGCGGCCTCACGATTGTGGCGAAGAACGGCCGCTTCGGGCCGTACGTCACCGAGGTGTTGCCCGAGGACTCGAAGGCGAAGCCGCGCACGGGCTCGCTGTTGAAGTCCATGCAGTTGGAAACGATCGGGCTCGACGACGCGCTGAAGCTCCTCTCGCTGCCGCGCATCGTTGGTGCGGATCCTGAGGGCAACGAGATCACCGCGCAGAACGGGCGCTACGGCCCGTACCTGAAGAAGGGCACGGACTCGCGCTCGCTCGAAAGCGAGGACCAGATCTTCGACGTGACGCTGGAGCAGGCGCTCGCGATCTTTGCCGAGCCGAAGCGTCGCGGTGCGCGTGCCACGGCACCACTTCGCGAACTAGGGCCGGACCCTGCCAGTGGGGGGAACGTCGTCGTCAAGGATGGGCGCTTCGGCCCGTACGTGACGGACGGGATTGTCAACGCCACTCTGCGCAAGGATGATACCCCCGAGGAGATCACGCTCGAGCGGGCCGCGCAGCTGCTCGCCGAGAAGCGTGAGCGGGATGCCGCGAACCCCAAGAAGAAGGCTCCTGCCCGCAAGGCTCCTGCGAGGAAGGCTCCGGCGAGGAAACCTGCAGCCAAGCGCACCACCGCGAAGTAGCCGGATTACTCGGTAGCCCGCCGGTCCGTGGTCTGACTCGTCATTCCGCGCGTAGTCGCGGAATCCAGGTCTGTGATGGTTTGCCGATTCTGTGGGTGCCTCGTCATTCCGCGCGTAGTCGCGGAATCCAGGTCTGTGATGGTTTGCCGATTCT
>JAKDIE010000336.1 GCA_030450655.1 Ruaniaceae bacterium | reverse complement strand
GCCAGCATGTCCCCCACGTAGATGACGATGCCGCGCGAGGAGGAGAACTTGGCGCCCTCCATCGTCATGAACTCGGAGCTCACCACCTCCGTGGGCAGGTTTAGGACGCCGTACTCGCCGGGCGTGCCGCCACGCGAGCCCTCGCCGTTGTACGCCAGCAGCTCCGCCGGCCAGATCTGCGAGTGGAAGACGATGTTGTCCTTCCCCATGAAGTAGTACGAACGCGCCTCGGGATCGTTCCACCAGGTGCGCCACGCCTCCGGGTCTCCCGAGCGGCGGGCCCATTCGATCGAGGCGGAGAGGTATCCGATCACGGCATCGAACCACACGTATAGGCGCTTGGTGGGCTGGTCCTCCCAGCCCGGAACCATGATTCCCCAGTCGATATCGCGCGTCATCGCGCGGGGCCGGATCTCCTCGAGAATGTGCTGCGAGAACTTGATGACATTGGGCCGCCAGGTGCCGGAGGCTTCGCGCTCGTCGAGCCACTCGCCGAGCACCTCGGCCAGCGCGGGCAGGTCAAGGAACCAGTGAGTGGTCTCGGTGAAGACGGGCGTCTCGCCGTTGATCTTCGAGCGCGGATCGATCAGGTCTGTGGGGTCGAGTTGGTTGCCGCAGTTGTCGCACTGGTCACCACGGGCGCCGTCGTACTTGCAGATGGGACAGGTGCCCTCGATATAGCGATCCGGCAGCGTGCGCCCGGTGGAGGGCGAGATGGCGGAGAGCGTGGTCTGCGCGATCATGTAGCCGTTGTCCCGCACCGTACGGAACATGGCCTGGGCCACCTCGTGGTGGTTGGTCGTCGTCGTCCTCGTGAAGAGATCGTAGGAGAGCCCGAGGTTCACGAGATCCTGCACGATGATCGCGTTGTTCGCATCCGCGAGCGCACGCGGGGTCACGCCGGTGGCGTCGGCGGCCACGAGGATTGGGGTGCCGTGCTCGTCCGTGCCCGAGACCATCAGGACGTCGTGCCCGGCCATTCGCATGTAGCGGCTGAAGATGTCCGAGGGGACGCCGAATCCGGCGACGTGACCAATGTGGCGCGGCCCGTTGGCGTACGGCCAGGCCACTGCGGAGAGGATGGAACTCATGCATCTAGTTTAGAGGTCCCCCGCCCACTACCTCCCGCTCCCGTTCCCAGCCTCCCTACTTCTCAGGGTGGTCAAAGTTCCGGCACAACTCGGCGAACAAACGCATGTGACGCGTGTCAATGCCCGAATCTCTGACCACCCTGCGGTGGGGGCGGGTGGATCGTAGGATTGGGGCATGAACCGCGCGCTCATCATTGTCGATGTCCAACCAACGTTTTGCGAGGGCGGAGCGCTCGGAGTGGATGGCGGGAACGCCGTCGCCGAGCGCATCGCCCACTTCATCAGCCAGCAGGGTGGCCACTACTCCCTGATCGTCTCCACCCAGGATTGGCATATCGATCCGGGCGAGCACTTCTCCGATACCCCAGATTTCGTTGACACCTGGCCGCCGCACGGCATCGCTGGGACAGCGGAAGCCGAGCTTCACCCCGCGCTCAGCGCCGTAAAATTCGATGCTTCCGTGAAGAAGGGGCAGCACGCCGCCGCCTATTCTGGGTTTGAAGGCATGGCCGACGACGGCCGTACCCTCGGCGAGATCCTCACCGCCGCTGAGGTCGAGGAGGTAGACGTGGCCGGTATCGCCGAGTCTCACTGCGTGAAGGAGACGGCTCTCGACGCCCTGAAGGCTGGGTTCGGCGCGCGCGTGATTTACGACCTCACGGTGCCCGTGGATCACGAGCAGGGCGAGGCTGCGCGCACAGAAATGGTGATCGCCGGTGTGGTTTACGTCCCCAGCGAGGAAGCCGCGTTCTAGCGCACCTCAACTGCGCGCGGCCAGCACCGCCTCGTAAAGTTCGCGGCGGGAGACTCCACGCGCACCCGACACTGCGGCCGTCGCGTCCTTGAGTCGCGTCCCGCTCGCCACGAGCGCCTCGACCTCCACCACGTGATCCTCGGCGCGCGCCTCCTCCGGCTCGGCACCCGCCACCACGAGCGTGACCTCGCCCAGGACGCCGTCGGCGCACTTCTCCGCGAGCTCAGCGAGACCTCCGCGGAGCACCTCCTCGTGCGTCTTGGTCAACTCGCGCGCGAGCGCGGCCTTGCGTCCGCCGCCGAACACCTCGGCCATCGCCGCAAGGGTGACCCCCACACGGCGTGGCGATTCGAAGAACACCATCGTGCGGCGCTCCCCCGCCAGTTCAACGAGCGCCCGCCGCAACTCCCCACCCTTGCTCGGCAGGAACCCTTCGAAGCAGAATCGGTCGCTCGCAATGCCGGAAA
>JAKDIE010000335.1 GCA_030450655.1 Ruaniaceae bacterium | reverse complement strand
CCACGGCACTCTTCGCCGCATCGAGGGCAAGATGCCACGCCTCCTCGTACTCCTCCGGCGTCTCCTTCGGGTCAAGCCCCTGCTTGCGCAGATTCTCCCCGGCAATGTGCTCGGCGTTTCCACCGAGCATGATGTCCGTTCCACGGCCCGCCATGTTCGTCGCCACGGTGACGGCGCCCTTGCGCCCCGCCATCGCGACCACGTCCGCCTCCTTCTCGTGATGCTTCGCGTTCAGCACATCGTGCTGGATCCGCCGCGCACGCAGCATCGAGGAAAGCAATTCGGACTTCTCCACGGAGGTAGTGCCCACCAGCACCGGCTGCCCGGCCTCATGCCGCTCGGCGATATCGTCGACGACGGCGGCCAGCTTGGCATTGGCGTTCTTGTACACGAGGTCCGACTGATCGAGGCGCACCATGTCCCGGTTCGTGGGAATCGGCACCACACCAATCTCGTAGGTGTTCATGAACTCGGCCGCCTCGGTCTCTGCCGTACCGGTCATGCCGGAAAGCTTCGTGTAGAGGCGGAAGTAGTTCTGCAGCGTGATCGTGGCGAGGGTCTGGTTCTCGGCCTTGATCGCCACGCCCTCCTTCGCCTCGATCGCCTGGTGCATGCCCTCGTTGTACCGGCGCCCGGGCAGGATACGGCCCGTGTGCTCGTCCACGATGAGCACCTCGCCGTTCTTGACGATGTAGTCCTTATCCCGCTTGAACAGCTCCTTCGCCTTGATGGAGTTGTTCAGGAATGAAATGAGCGGCGTGTTCAGCGACTCGTAGAGGTTCTCGATGCCGAGCAGATCCTCCACATTCTCGATGCCGGGCTCCAGCACACCGATCGTGCGCTTCTTCTCGTCCACCTCGTAATCGGTCTCGGCCTTCAGTCGCTGCGCGATCCGTGCGAACTCGGCGTACCACTTGTTGACGTCGCCACCGGCCGGCCCCGAAATGATGAGCGGCGTGCGCGCCTCGTCGATCAGAATCGAGTCCACCTCGTCAACGATTGCGAAGTTGTGCCCGCGCTGCACGCAATCCTCGAGCGTCCACGCCATGTTGTCCCGCAGGTAATCGAACCCGAACTGGTTGTTCGTGCCGTACGTGATATCCGCTGCGTACTCCTCGCGCCGCTGCGCGGGCGTGAGCCCCTCCACGATGCAGCCCGTCGTCAGCCCGAGGAAGCGGAACACACGGCCCATCAGCTCGGACTGGTATGAGGCAAGGTAGTCGTTGACCGTGACCACGTGCACACCCTTGCCGGAGAGCGCGTTCAGGTACGCCGGCAGGGTCGCCACGAGGGTCTTACCTTCACCGGTCTTCATCTCGGCGATGTTCCCGAGGTGTAGCGCGGCGCCTCCCATGATCTGGACGTCGAAGTGACGCTGGCCCAGCGTGCGGCGCGCGGCCTCTCGCACCGCAGCGAACGCTTCGGGGAGCAGATCGTCAAGCGATTCGCCGTCCGCGATCCGCTGCTTGAACACTGCGGTCTCGGCGCGAAGCTCGTCGTCGGTCATTTCCTGGACGGTCGACTCATGCTCGTTGACTTGCTTCGAGATTGCTTCGAGCTTACGGAGGATGCGGCCTTCGCCCATCCGAAGGATTCGGCTCATCAAAGACACGGGTTCTCCATTCGTTGGCGTGCCCTCCCATGGTACGGCCCCGCCGCGCGGACAACGTTGCGCTTACCTCAGGGCGAACGAGAGTAGCGCCACACCGTCGCCCGGGGCCCCATCGGGGATCGATACTTCGCCGAGCCCCAGCCATTCCGCTGCACGTTCCAGATGGCCGACGACGGCGCCCGCCACCTCCGCAGCACCCGGCCAGTTCTCCTCGTGCTCGGGTTCGAGGAACGCGCCAGCCGTCACGACTTTTTTGCCCGCCTCACGCGACGCTCCGGAACCTCAAGTTCCGGGATCGCTCGCAACAGGAACGGGTCAAAGTGGGGAACGGTGAAGGCTGCATAGCCATGTTCAGGCGTGTAGAGAAGTCCCATCGCGATAAGCTCCGCGCGCGTTGGACCAAGATTTTGAGACTTCCTCTCCATCGCATCAGCGACGTCTGACGCCTTCTGAGGATGCGGGCCCAGTCCAGCCATCGCGCGAAGATAGGAGCGCTGCAAGGCTGTGGCGCGGTCAAGCCTCACCCGGAAGAACGACTCGTCGAGCTTCGCCTCGTATCCAGGAAGCGTCTCACGGATATCCTCGCGAGTGATTGGCGTGTTGTCAGCAGTCATCCATACTGCGTAGCCGAGTTCCTGAATAAAGTAGGGATAGCCGCCGGTGATCGCGACTGCCTCATCGAGAGCCTCGTCCGTGTAGTTGGCT
>JAKDIE010000334.1 GCA_030450655.1 Ruaniaceae bacterium | reverse complement strand
CACGTGGACGTGAAGGTGATGGCGCCGATGGTGGCCACTGCCGACGAGGCCGCGTGGTTCGCCCGGAGGGTCGCAACGGCTGGGCTTTCGACGGCGGGCGTCATGATCGAGACTCCGGCGGCGGCTCTGCGCGCCCGGGATGTGCTCGCGGAAGTGGACTTCGGCTCGCTCGGAACCAACGATCTCGCGCAGTACGCGATGGCGGTCGATCGCACTCAGGGAGCGCTCTCCGAACTGCTCGATCCCTGGCAACCCGGAGTGCTCACCTGTGTGGCCGCCGCCTGTGAGGGCACGCTCGAGGCCGGGAAGCCCCTGGGCGTGTGCGGTGAATCCGCGGGAGACCCACTGATGGCGCTCGTGCTGGTGGGGTTGGGCGTCACGAGTCTGTCGATGGCGCCCGGGCTACTTCCCGCCGTGCGCGCGAGCCTGGCGGTGCACACGCTCGAAGAGTGCCGCGCGATCGCTGCCGCAGCACTCGCTGCGCGCACTGCAGCGGACGCCCGCGAGGCGGCCCTCGCGCTCGCGCGCCCAGAAGTCGCCATCCTCTCCGACTGACCATCCTCCCGCCGGTCGGACCTCGCAGCGTTGCTCTGTCCACACGGCCGAGCGGAGGGTCATCCCCAGGGTGATGCGAGGGTGGATGACACACGCCGGTCCGGGCCGGGACGCTTGCCACATGAATCACATCGAGACGGGTAAGCGCGGGGAGCAGATCGCCGTCGACGATCTGGCAGGACGGGGCTACCTGATCCTGGCCCGCAACGTGCGGATGAAGGGTGGCGAAATCGACATCGTGGTGCGCGATCCGCGTGGGCCGATCGCGATCGTCGAGGTCAAGACGCGCAGTTCCACGCGCTTCGGCACCGGCGCAGAGGCGATCACCCCCGTGAAATACGCGCGGTTGCGGCGCCTCGCCGGGCAGTGGCTGCGCGAGAATCCGCAGCGTTGCGAGGCGCGGATCGATGTGGTCTCGATCCTCCTCGACGGCCACCGCTACACGCTTGAGCATATCGAGGGAGTCCTACCATGAGGTTCGGGAGATGTAGAGCGGTGGCGCTCGTGGGGCTCAGCGCCACCGTGGTCGATGTTGAGGCCCAGCTTGGCACCGGGCTGCCCGCCTTTCACATCGTGGGACTGCCAGATACGGCGCTGGGCGAATCGCGGGAGCGCGTCCGTGGTGCGCTCGAATCGTGCGCGCTGGCGCTCCCCAGCAAGCGGATGGTGGTGAACCTTTCGCCCGCAGGGCTGCCGAAGAATGGCGCTGGATTCGATCTCGCGATCGCCGTTGCGCTCGTGTGTGCGGACGGGATCGAGGGTGCGCATCGGGCGCGGGAGCGCGTGCACATCGGCGAGCTCGGATTGGATGGCAGGGTCCACCCGGTCCGTGGCATCCTCCCGATGGTCTCGGCTGCCGTTGCTGCCGGGCACACGGAGTTCGTGGTCAGCGCGGGGAACGAGCGAGAGGCGTCCCTCGTCCCTGGCGTCTGCGTACGTGCGATCGAGCACCTCAGCGAGGTGCTTCGAGATTACGGTGCCGAGATCTCGTCCGGGGTGGGGTGGGAGCCACTCGCCCGGCCCGCCCCGCACGCTGCGGCACCGAGCAGCGAGGACCTGGCGGACGTCGTCGGGCAGCCGGAGGCCCGTCATGCCCTCGAGGTTGCGGCGGCGGGTGGCCATCACCTTCTGATGACAGGCCCGCCGGGTGCGGGCAAGACCATGCTGGCGCGGCGCATGCCCACGATCCTGCCGGATCTGAGCGATCCCGACGCCGTGGAGGTCACCTCGATCCACTCGGTCGCCGGCCGCTTTGCCCCCGAAGGAGGGTTGATCCGCCGCCCACCCTTCGAGGCGCCACACCACACGGCATCACGCGCCGCCATCGTGGGCGGCGGCAGCGGCATGCCCCTGCCGGGGGCGGTGTCCATCGCCCATCGTGGCGTCCTCTTCCTCGACGAGGCGCCGGAGTTCCCGGCGGCTGTGCTGCAAACCCTGCGACAACCACTGGAGAGTGGTGAGATCCATCTGCACCGAGCAACAGCCTCGGCCATCTACCCGGCGCGGTTTCAGATGGTGCTGGCAGCGAATCCGTGCCCGTGTGGCGGTGCGAGGTGCCGGTGCGCGCCGATGGAAGTGCGCCGGTATCAGGCTAAGCTCTCGGGTCCCCTCGTGGATCGCGTCGATATTCGCCTCACCGTGCCGCGCGTGACCCGCGCGATGCGCGCCCTCGATGAGCGACAGGAGGGATCGGCCGCGGTGGCCGTGCGGGTTGCCGAGGCACGCGCGCGTGCGGCGTGGCGTTACGCGGATCTTCCGTGGAGC
>JAKDIE010000056.1 GCA_030450655.1 Ruaniaceae bacterium | reverse complement strand
TCAGTACGGGGAGGAGCGATTCAGCCGTGAGCAGCGCGTGGGTGGGCACCGCGAGGACGTACTCATCGACCTCCCAGTCGCCTTCCTCATCGATGTAGTCGCCGATCCCCGAGGTGTGCTGGAGGAGGTGCGCGATCGTCACGCGGGGGTCGATCAGCGGGAGGTCCGCGCCGAGAATCTCGCGCACCGGCTGATCCAATGCCAGCGCGCCTTCCTCCACGAGCTGCATGATCGCGAGCGCCGTGAACGCCTTGCTCCCTGACGCGATCGCGAACTGGGTGGAGGCAAGGTTTGGCACCGCGTGTGCCCGGTGCGCGAATCCCCGGCACACTTCAAGCGTGCGCTCGTTGCGGGCATCGAGCGTCACGATCCCGGAGAAGCTCGCTGCCGCGGCCGCCGCCTCGATCGCACTCTGGTTGATACCCATCTCGCCGCGCCCTTCTCGTGGTTGGGCGCCCACTGTCCCACATCCCGCGCTCCCCGGGGAAGCGAATTACCTGAACGGCCGCTCTACGCTGCGGCGGCACGCCCATCAACGATGCGGTTGAGGCGCTCGGTCATCACCAGCATCAGCAGCGTGAGCAGGAGCAGGAACAGCGGCAGCACCCACATCCCCGCCCACGCCGAGAGCGCGCCAAACAGCGGCGGCATCAGCGTGATTCCCGTGTACGCGGCGGCCATCTGGATCCCGATGATCGCCTGCGAGTGCGCCCGCCCAAAGTTCGCGGGCGTGGAGTGAATGATCGCCGGATAGACCGGCGCGGCGCCGAAGCCCGCGATTACGAGGCCGGCGAGCGCCGGCACGGTGGTCTGGATGGGCAGCAGGATCAACACAAGTCCGACGGCGATGATCACGATCCCAAACCGGATCAGGTTGCGATCACCAAGGGCATCGGCAACGAAGCCGCTGAGGAAGCGCCCGGCCGTGATGCCCAGCAAGAACAGGGAGGCGAAGGCGGCGGCCGTTGCCGCGGTGACCCCACGGTCCTGAACCAGGTACGTGGCCGCCCACAGGATCGTGGTGGACTCCACCGCGCAGTAGGCGAAAAACGCGAGCAGGATCGTGGGAACGCCCGGGATGCGCAGCGCCCCGCGCAAGGTGACAGCGGGGGCCGGGGGTTCGCCGTCGGCCTTCTCCGCCACAGGGAGAGCGGCCGGGTTGACCTTTGCCCAGAGCGGAATGCTCGCGAACAACACGAGCGCGATGACGATCTGGATCAGCCCAACCGTGCGGTACGCGCCGGTCCATCCGATTCCACCCGTGATCGATGCGCTCATGATGAACGGGCTGATCGCCGCGCCCACCCCCCAGCTGGAATGCAGCCAATTCATGTGGCGGGACGAATAGTGGAGAGCCACGTAGTTGTTGAGTGCGGCGTCCACCGCGCCGGCCCCGAGGCCGTACGGGACCGCCCAGAGGCACAGCATCCAGAAAGATCCCGAGAACGAGAAGCCCATCAGCGCGGCCGCCGTCAGCCCCACGCTTGCGGCGGTGACCAGCGGCGCACCAAGCGCGCGCGTGAGGCGATCGGAGAGCAGGCTCGCAATGATCGTTCCCGCCGCGATGATCATGGTGATGATCCCGGCGTACGCGACCGGCACCCCGAGATCGGCGTGCATGACCGGCCATCCGGCACCCACAAGCGAATCTGGCAGCCCGAGGCTGATGAAGGCGAAGTAGATGATCGCCAGGAGCAGTGCGTACAAGCGAGGTCCGTTTCGAGTTGGGCGACAGTGCGCGAGGACGGCCCCCGCTACGACTCACACGCCGCGCTCACAAGCCTAGGTGGAACCCGCAGGCCCGTGAAATCTCACGTGCCGCGGCGGCGCGCTACTCCCTCAGTGCCCGGCCGAGGGCGTCCAGCTTCCGCTCGAGCGCCACCAAACGCTCCCCCAATTCGCCCACCACTGGGCCAGCCTCGGCAAGAACTGGCGCTCCGTCCCCGCGGCGCCCCCTCACGAACTTCATGTACCCAATCCCAATCGTCACAGCGAGAGCCACGGTGACAACTGCGAGGCGCAGCCAACTCGTGTCCGCAGCAAAGGTCATGCCGACGGCGTAGATCATGGTGAAGACGCCGCCGAGCAGGATGCCGTTCGAGAGAGCGCCCTGCTCCTCGGGGAGCAGCAGCGACACGGCGAGGATCGCCGTTGCGCAGAGAAGCAGAATGATGCCGGTGATCAGTTGCCACTGGCTGTACGCGGCGTTCCACGCTTCCTCTTCCGCTGGCGTACTGGGGTAGTCGATATAGGAGGGCTGCCCGTAGAACGTGGCGACGGCGATGCCAACGAAGGCAACGACTACAAGACCGAGGAAGAACGCGAAGATGATCTGCAACGCGGCGTTAGCTTTCATGCGCGGATTCTACACCTGTGTGGCGTATCTCACGCTTCCGAGCGTGCTGCCCCGACTGGCTGGTGCTGCCGGCACAACGGGAACCAGGGCGGGCATCGCGGTGGCGGGCACTGTAGGGGCTGGGGTCGCAGGGACTGGCACCCAAGCGGCTGGCGCGGGTGCGGGTGCGAGTGTGGGTGTGGGTGTGGGTAGCCGCAATCCCCGGAAGCGGCTCAGCATCCACACCACCACCGCCGCGAATAGGAGCCCGGCGAGCACAACGCCCATGCGCAGGCCCAACGTGAGCGGCCCGTGCGACGGGTGCATGTACCAGTACGGCACCCACTGATCTGTGGCCCAACGGTACTGGATCATGGCGAGCCAGAGCACTGGATAGGGCAACACGAGCCACAGCTGCGACCACGCCACCGGGCGCCGGTCACCCACGAACAACCAATCGAGCGTCACCGCAACGGGTACCACCGCGTGGAGGAGAACGCTCACCCAGCCGGGGGCCGTTCCCACCCCCGGCAACGCGTTGTATCCCACGCCCACCACGATCAGGCTCGTCACCGCGATGGCGCGAAGATCGGCCAGCCACGCCCGCGAGCGATATCCGAGAATGGTGGCGACACCCGCCACGATGAAGATCAAGGCGGCGAGCAGGTTGGTCGAGTTCGTGAAGAAGCCGAAGAAGTTCATGAGGCTCGCGCGTCCGGCCATCGCGCCGGCGCCGTAGGTGTAGCCGAGCACTGTCAGGATCGTGGTTCCGCCCGCGAGGCGCGCCCATCCGATTGCTTGTGGCGCGCGCAATGAATCATCAACGGCTGTGCCCCGCACCTGGTCTGCAGAGCCGCGAATCCCCCACATCACGGCATCATTTCCTCTGATCCCCCTAATGTTTTGATCATCATAGAGCAAATGTAACGAAATAGTCACGGAACTTTCCACGGGACTTTCTGAGTGCGGATGAGTCCCGGGGATGACCGTGGCCCACGAGCAGAGGGTGGCGAGCCCAGGCGCGCCAAGGCCAGGGTGGTCATAGGTGATGAAGAAACGCCGTCGGCGATCGATGACTACTTCACACAAATCGAATGGCCCTTCTCGCTGGTGTGGGAATCCCACGGCGAGTTGATCTGCATGGTCTTCGTGGTCGTCGTCGGCGGGGAGCACTACATCGACCCTGTCGCCACCGCGCCGGCAGAGACGGGCCGCGGTCGTGGCCACGAACTCGCGCGGGCGGTACTTGCCGCTTTGAGCGAGGCGGGAATCGCGGAGGTGGGCGCCACGATCACGGACGGCAATGTTCCGTCACAACGCCTCTTCGCGTCCCTCGGGTTCGAGCGGCTCGGGCCCTGGCCCCGCCACTCTGGGCCGCCGCGCGGTGCGTGAGAGAATCCAGGTGCGCTCGCCGCATACATCCTGGTAGCCTGGCGCGTCTGTTCTTCGCTCGCCCCAAGCCCCCACCCATGCCCGGCGATCCGGTAGCACCTTGCTAGACAACTCGAAGGAACCCTCGTGGCTCTCATCCAACTACTCACGCACCACTCGCGGCGGTACTGGCATTTCATCCTCGCGGTCCTCGCCCTGCAGCTCATCGCCACGATCGCGGCGCTCTGGCTGCCGAGCCTGAACGCGCAGATCATCGACCGCGGCATCGCCACAGGGGACACCGACTTCATCTGGCGCACCGGGGGGATCATGCTCGCCGTCTCGCTCGCGCAGGTGATGGCCGCCGTGGCCGCCGTCTACTTCGGCGCGCGCGCCTCCATGGGGCTCGGCCGCGACCTACGGCGGCGCGTCTACCGCAAAGCCACTTCACTCTCCACGCTGGACGCCAGCCACTTCGGCGCCGGCACCCTCATCACCCGCGGCACGAATGATGTGCAGCAGGTCCAGATGCTCATGCTGATGGGACTGTACTTCATGGTCTCCGCCCCCATCATGGCGATCGGGGGCATCATCATGGCGCTGCGCGAAGACGCCGGCCTCTCCTGGCTCGTGTGGGCCTCCGTGGGCGTTCTCGCCGTGATCGTCACGATCCTGGTGCTCCTCCTCCTGCCACTATTCCGCGAGATGCAGGAGCGCGTGGACGATATCAACGGCGTGCTCCGCGAGCAGATCATGGGCATCCGCGTGGTGCGCGCGTTCGTCCGCGAGGATTTCGAATCGACGCGTTACCGGCTCGCCAACGAGAAGATCACCCGGGTCTCGGTCAAGGTGGGCTCGATCTTCGTCCTCATGTTCCCCGTGATCATGATGGTCCTCCACATCGCCACCGGCGCCGTGCTCTGGTTCGGTGGCCACCGCGTGAACGAGGGCCTCGTGGAGGTGGGCGCCCTCACGGCGTTCCTGCAGTACCTGCTGCAAATCCTCGCCGCCGTCATCATGGGCGTCTTCATGACGATGATGATCCCCCGCGCGGTGGTTTGCGCCGAACGCCTCAAGGAGCTCCTGGGCGCCACCTCGGACCTCTCCTACCCCGCAACGGCAACGCATCCCACGCCCACCGCCGGCCGCGTGGAGTTCACCAACGTCACCTTCGGTTTCCCCGGCGCCGAGATACCCGTCATCAAGGGTGCAAGCTTCGTGGCCGAGCCGGGACGGACGACGGCGATCATCGGCTCCACAGGTTCCGGCAAGTCAACGCTCCTCAACCTCGCGCTTCGGCTCTTCGATCCGCAGGAGGGCAGTATCACCGTGGACGGCGTTCCCGTGGCGCAGATGACCCGCGCGCAACTCGCGCAGACCCTCACCCTCGTGCCGCAACGGCCGTACCTGTTCGCGGGAACGATCGCCTCGAACCTGCGCTTCGGTCGGGAGAATGCCACCGACGACGAACTGTGGGCCGCGCTGCGAGTGGCACAAGGCGATGGCTTCGTCCGCGAACGCGAGGGGCAGTTGGATGGTCCGGTCTCGCAAGGCGGTACGAGCGTCTCGGGCGGGCAGCGGCAGCGCCTCTCGATCGCCCGCGCGCTCGTGGCAAAGCCGCGGGTGTACCTGTTCGATGACTCCTTCTCGGCGCTTGATGTGGCCACGGACGCGCGCCTACGAGCCGCCCTTCCATCCGCAACAGGCGCGGCAACCACCATCATCGTTGCTCAGCGCGTCTCGACGATTACCGACGCGGATCAGATCCTCGTGATCGACGACGGCGTGATCGTGGGCCGCGGTACCCACACCGAACTGCTCGAAAGCAACTCCGTGTATCGGGAGATCGTCGAGTCCCAGATGGACGCCGAGGAGGCCGCCTGATGACCGAGAACACGCAGAGTCCCGAACGGGGCACCCCGGCGGACGAGGAAATCGACGAGTTCACCGAGTACGCCGGAGTCGACGAGTTCGGCGAGGCGCCACCCAAGAAAGCCAAGCACTTCTGGCCCGCAGTGAAGCGTCTCGTTGGACTGCTGGCACCCGAGAAGCTGAAGTTCTCGATCGTGGTACTGCTCGTGATCGGCTCCGTGGTCCTGACCGTGATTGCGCCGCGCATTCTCGGTGACGCGATGGACGTGATCTTCAACGGCGTGCTCGGCCTCTCGTTGCCGGAGGACGTACCGATCGAGGTGATCATCGAGGCGGCGCGCGCGGCCGGCAACGATCAGTACGCCGATATGCTCGCCGGCGCGAACGTTGTGCCCGGTGAGGGCATCGACTTCGCCGAGCTCGGCCGGCTCATCCTGATCGTGATCGCCCTCTACGCGGGCGCATCGCTCCTCATGTGGTGGCAGGGATGGCTGCTGAACCGCCTCGTGATGCGCGTGGTCTTCACGCTCCGCCAGAACATCGAGGAGAAGATCAACCGCTTGCCGCTGCGCTTCTTCGACTCGCGTCAGCGCGGCGACATCCTCTCGCGGGTCACGAACGACGTGGACAACATCCAATCCGCGCTCCAGCAGGCGTTCTCGCAACTCGTTCAGTCTCTCCTCACGGTGATCGGCATCGGGGCCATGATGTTCATCGTCTCGTGGCAACTCGCGCTCATCGCATTGATCGCGTTGCCGCTCTCGGCGATCATCGCCGGCGTCGTCGGGGTGCGTGCGCAGAAGCTGTTTGCGGCGCAGTGGAAGAACACCGGCGAACTCAACGGCCACATCGAGGAGACGATCACCGGCCGCGAGCTGGTGCGCGTGTTCAACAGGGACGACGAGATGGCCGAGATCTTCGACGAGCGCAACGAGAAGCTGTTCACCGCCGCGTACAAGGCGCAGTTCCTTTCCGGAACGATCATGCCGGCGATGCAGTTCGTCTCCTACTTCACGTACGTGCTCATCGCCGTGGCGGGTGCGCTGCGGGTGACGTCGGGGCAGCTAACTCTGGGCGACGTGACGGCGTTCATCCAGTACTCGCGGGAGTTCTCGCAGCCCATTGGCGAGATGGCGGGGATGGCGAACATGCTCCAATCCGGCGTGGCCTCCGCCGAGCGGACGTTCGAGCTGCTCGACGCCGAGGAAGAGGGCGCGGAGAATGACATCGCGGACTTCCCTGCGCGGGCAAACGGCCATGTGGCGTTCGAGAACGTGGCCTTCAGCTACAACCCAGAGGAGCCGCTGATCGAGGACCTCTCGCTGGCCGCAACGCCCGGGCAGACCGTGGCGATCGTGGGTCCCACCGGCGCGGGGAAGACGACCCTGGTGAACCTCGTGATGCGCTTCTACGAGCTGCAGGGCGGGCGCATCATGCTCGACGACGTGGACATCACGCACCTCTCCCGCACGGAACTTCGCGGGCACATCGGCATGGTGCTGCAGGACGCGTGGCTGTTCAATGGGACGATCCGCGAGAATATCCGCTACGGCCGGCTCGATGCCACCGACGACGAGGTGGTTGCGGCGGCCGAAGCCACGATGGTGGACCGCTTCGTGCGGCAACTTCCCGAGGGCTACGAGACGGTGATTGAGGAGAACGCGTCCTCACTTTCGGCGGGCGAACGCCAGTTGCTCACGATCGCGCGGGCGTTCATCGCGAACCCGTCGCTCCTCATCCTCGATGAGGCCACATCTTCCGTGGACACGCGCACCGAGGTGCTCGTGCAGCAGGCGATGCGGCGGTTGCGGGCGGATCGCACGTCCTTCGTGATCGCCCACCGGCTCTCGACGATCCGGGACGCGGACACGATCCTGATGATGGAGGACGGGCGCATCGTGGAGCAGGGCACCCACGAGGAACTGCTCGCGCGGGAGGACGCGTACTTCCGCCTCTACCAGGCGCAGTTCGCGGGCGCGATCGAGGAGGCGTAGCTCCGAGGCCTACGGCGTGGGGGCCTCTTCGGGATCCGGATCGCGCTCCACCACGAGGATCACCTTCGTCAGTACGGCGGCGATGGCGCCCACTGCGATCAACGATGGAGCCATCATCGCGGTGACGGCGGTGACCGCGAGGCCCGCATTCAACGGGAGCTCAAGCAGCGTGGAGCGGTCTTCGC
>JAKDIE010000055.1 GCA_030450655.1 Ruaniaceae bacterium | reverse complement strand
CCTCGGCGCGAACCCGTCCGAGATCCAGTGGATCGTGGCCGGGTACTCACTCACCTTCGCCCTCATGTTGGTCCCCGCCGGTCGACTTGGCGACGCTCTCGGCAGGCGCCGCATGTTCCTCGCCGGGCTGGTCGGATTCGTGCTCTTCGCGCTCAGCTGCGGCTTGGCCCCCAGCGCCCCCGTCCTCGCCACCCTCCGCCTGTTCCAAGGCGCCTTCGCCGGCATGATGAATCCGCAGATCGCCGCTTTCATCCAAGAACTGTTCCAAGGACGGGACCGCGCCCGCGCATTCGGGCTCTTCGGCATGGTCCTGAGCGTCTCCACGGCGATCGGGCCTGTCCTGGGAGGCGTACTCGTCACAAGCATCGGCGCCGAGCACGGCTGGCGGGCCGTGTTCCTCATCAACGTGCCCATCGGCCTGGTCCTCATCCCGTTCGCAGCCCGCTTCTTGCCAGCGCCACCGCAGCGGGATCGGAAGCAACGGCGCTCCCTCAACCTCGATATCCCCGGACTCCTCCTGATCGCCGGGATCGTGCTCTCGGTGATGCTGCCGTTCGTCTCGGTCTCTTCTCAGCCCGACGGCGCCGCGGGCTCGCCCTGGTGGCTGCTGGTCCTGGCGGTGGCACTCGCGGGTGTGCTCGCCGTGTGGGAGCGTCACCGGAATGCGCGCAACAAGCCTGCCGTATTGCCGCGCGCCCTCACCACGAACGCCGGTTTCGTCATGGGAGCTATCCTCGCCGCCGCTTTCTTCGCGGGATTCACCAGCATCTTCCTGGTTGTCTCGATGTTCTATCAGGACGGCCTCGGCCACTCGGCTCTGGTGGCTGGCGTCGCACAGCTCCCGTTCGCTGCCGCCGCCGCGATCGCCTCCCATTGGTCCGCGAAGCGCGTGATCACGCACGGACGGCCAATCGTGATCTTCGGAACGTTGACGATGTCCGCGGCAGTCGCACTCATCGTCATCGCCGCGCTCACACTCAGCCCCGACGTCCTCGAATGGACCATTCCCGCACTGCTCGGGATCGCCGGGTGGGGAGCAGGATGCGTGATTTCGCCCAACCAGACCCTCACCCTGAGCGACGTGCCCACTCCCCTTGCCGGAACCGCCGCCGGTCTCCTTCAGACCTCCCAGCGGCTCGGCGGCGTCGTCGGGCTGACACTGCTGAGCACCGTGTACTTTGCAGGCATCGCAGGCAGCCCTGCGGAGTTGGCGTACACCCGGGCGTTCGCGCTCTCGCTGTCCCTCACTGCGGCGCTACTTCTCGTCGCAACGACGATCGCAATCGCCGATTCTCGCCGGCGCGCGGCGCGCGGCTGAACTGCGTAGAGCGTCCACCCGCCTCACGCCTTGGGGACGTGGACTCCCTGGAACGCGAACTCAAACACGAGTTCCTGCCCCTCCGGAAGCCTGTACTCGGGGTGCGGCTGGGCGCCCCACGATTGGTCCCCGGCCACACCACGGCGCATCAGCGCCGGCCGCAGCACGGTCCGCTGGATGGGCGGCAGGTCAACCGGGTGCTTCGCGTTCTCGATCTCGAACGGCGTCCACGGCAGCGCCGAGAAGTCCATCTCGTCCGCGCACTCCAGCCGCAGGCCCCAGCCGCGCGCGTCCGTCACGGTGGCCCAGCGAACCCCTGAGTGGTTGCCGGCCTCCTGCGGCCGCACGTACGGGGTCAGTTGCTCGGAGACCAGCCCGCGGTACACGCCGAGCTTCGCCCCAAGCCTGCGATCCACGTAGCTCTCCTCAGGCCCCTCGCCGTACCAGGCGAGGTGCTCCAGATCGCCGTCAACCTCCATCAGGAGGCCGAACTCCGGGGCGTCCGGCAACCCATCACCGGGCCGCAACGTGAGGGTCACGCCCACGCGGCCATCGCCGTCGAGCACGTACGCCACCTCACACTCCGCCGCAGGGCTGGCCGGCAACAGGTACGTGTAGCGCACCTCCACGGTGTGCTCGTGTTCCACGAACACGGGCCCATTCTCGGCGGGTGTTGCGTAACGGCTCGCCAGCAGCCACAACCCATCCTGGGCAGGCATCCCCC
This sequence comes from Ruaniaceae bacterium, assembly GCA_030450655.1. Lineage (GTDB taxonomy): Bacteria > Actinomycetota > Actinomycetes > Actinomycetales > Actinomycetaceae > KH17. Next base: position 5,746 of record JAKDIE010000055.1, on the reverse strand, counting down.
AGCCGTTCTCGTTGTCCGTGGGCGCGTGCCAGAAGTTGGGCTTCGGGATGCCACGCAGCAACTCCCGTGCCCCCTGCGGCGTGCGGCCGAACTGGTACGAGACGAGCCCGCCGAACTTCCGGGAGAAAAGCGCCGAGAATTGCCGCCCGTGCACACCGATGTTGCTCACGCCGTTCACAACCTCTGGGCGCGCAGCGCGACGACGCTCCGTGGCCTCCCCAGCGACCGTCACTGCGGCCTGGCCGAAGGCCACCTCGTACCCTGCGGCAGCCCACGGCGTGGCCTCCCGCAGGCGGAACCCCACCTCGAGCACGTACTCGCCCGCACGCTCAGGGAGCGGCAACGGCACGTCGAACGCCGTGCTCTGGCCCGGTGCAACGTCCGTCTCCACCACGGCCTCGACGAGAATCGTGCCTTCGCGGGCGATACTCACCACACACTCGAGGGCACTCGAACGCGTGAACAGGTAGCGGTTCGTCACCTCGAAGCTGCTGGGGTGCACCACCACGTCGAGCGGGCGGTACGCGTACTTCACTTCCTGGATCATCGGAGTCGGCGAATGATCCGCGAAGAAGATGCCGTTGGCGCTGAACTCGTAATCCGTGGGCGCCTCGCCGCAATCGCCTCCGTAGCCGAAGAACGGCGTGCCGTACCGGTCCGTCAGCGCGATCGCTTGATCGGCGAAGTCCCAGATGAAGCCGCCCTGGAAGCGGGGGATCCGGTACGCCATCTCGACGTACTTATCCACCGCTCCGAACGAGTTGCCCATCGCGTGCGCGTACTCGCACAGAATGAACGGCTTCTCAGTGTTCTTCTCGATGAACTCCTCAACCTCCGCGGCAGGCGTGTACATCTGGCTGTACACATCCGTGGTCTCGGGATTGCGCGGGTCCCAGGTGATCCCCTCGTAGTGAACGGTCCGGGAGTCCTGCGCGCGGAAGTAGGCTGCCACGTCGCGAATGTTCGTGCCGCCGAACGATTCGTTGCCGCAGGACCACATGACGATGCTCGCGTGGTTCTTGTCCCGCTGCAGCATGTTCGCGGCCCGGTCCATGAGCGCCGCACGCCATTCGGGGCGGTTCCCCGGCACCACGTCCTCCAACTCGATCCGCTCGTGCACCAACGCTTCCCACATGCCGTGGGTCTCGAGGTTCATCTCGTCGATCACGTACAGCCCATACTCATCGCACAGCTCGTAGAAGAACGAGTTGTTCGGGTAGTGGCTGGTGCGCACAGCGTTGATGTTCGCGGCCTTGATCTGGCGCAGGTCCGCTTCGGTCTGCTCCCGGCTCATCACGCGGCCTGCGAGCCCGAACTCGTGCCGGTTCACGCCGTTGAACACGATGCGCTGCCCGTTGATGGCGAGCACGCCGCCCTCGATTCCGAACGTCCGCACGCCCACGCGCTGCGGAATCACTTCGACGACGGCGCCCGAATCGTCCAGCACCTCCACCACGAGATCGTAGAGGTACGGATCCTCGGAGCTCCACAGCCGGGGGTCTTCGAGCGTGACTGCCAGGCCGCCGTCGTCGGACTCTGTGAGCTCCCCGATCCCGTCAAGCCGCGCGCTCACGCTCCCCGTGCCGGTCAGTGCCACGTCCAGCCGCACCACTGCGGACCCGAAATCCGCGGCCACCTGCGTGGTGATCCGCAGATCCTCGGCGTGCACCGCGGGCCTGCGGTACAGCATCACGTCCCGGAAGATCCCCGAGAACCGGTAGAAGTCCTGGTCCTCGAGCCACGAGCCCGAGGTCCACGTGAACACCTGCGCGGCCAGCGTGTTTTCGCCGTCCACCAGAGCGTCCGTGAGATCGAACTCCGAGGGCGTGAATGAATCCGCGCCGTAACCCACATAGGTGCCGTTGCACCACACGGCGATCGCACTCTCGGCTCCCTTGAACGAGATCGAGAGCCGCTCCCCCGCCGCGAGCGCCTCGTCCAGCGTGAAGTAGGTGACGTAGGAGCCAACGGGGTTGTACCGCTGCGGCACCTCGCCCGGCCAGATGTCCTCGACCCCGTCCCACGGGTACTGCGTGTTCACGTACTGCGGGCGCCCGTAGCCGTGGAACTGGATGTGCGCGGGCACCGGGATGGTATCCCAGCCGGAGGTGTCGAAGCCTGCGGCCTCGAACCCGGCCACCGTGAGGCTGGGGTTCGCCGCATAGTGGAACTTCCACACGCCGTTCAGGCACTGCTCGAAGCTGCTGCGCCCGGAGGTGGCCTCCTGCGCGCTGGCGTACCAGCGGTGATCGGAGTGGGGGGCGAGGCGGTTCTCCTCGAAATAGCCAGGGTCAGAAATCCGGCTCGGATCAAACGTCACTTAATTGCTCCAGTAATGCCCTCGGCGAAGGCGCGTTGCAGGATCAGGAAGATCACCATGGTGGGGATGGAGGCGAGGAGCACGGCGAGCATCAGCACGCCGTAGTCCGTCACGTACCCGGCCCTCAGGTTCAATACCAAGCATAGGCGTGGTCTGGCGCGCTAACGCCTGCCGACTACTTCAGCGAACCGGCGGTGAGCCCTCCGATGAGCCTCTTCTCGATCAGGCTGAACAGGATGATCACAGGCACGATCGCCACGATCGCGGTGGTGAACAGGTACTGCCAGTCCTTGATATAGAGGCCAAGGAAGCGCGGCATCGAGACCGTCAACGGTTGCAGATCGGGATCCTGCACCAGGATGAACGCCGCGGCGTACTCGTTCCAGGTATTGACGAACACGAATACGACGGCGGTCACGATTCCCGGCCACGTCAGCGGCAACGAGATTCGGAACATCGTCTGTAGGCGCCCCAACCCATCGATCAGTGCGGCGTCGTCGACCTCCTTTGGTACGGAGGAGAAGAACGCCTGCATCATCCAGATCGCGAAGGAGAGATTGAACGCGCCGTTGATCAGGATCAGCGCGCCCCACACCCAGTAGCCACCCCAGCTGGAGAACTGCTGGTAGAGGCCAACCGCGAGCACGGTGGGCTGGAGCATCTGGGTGGTGAGGACAAGCAGCAGGAAAATCATCCGGCCGCGGAAGCGGAACCGCGCCACGTAGTACGCAGCAGGCGTGGCGACGAGTAGCACGACGGCGGTGGCACCGAACGCGATCACGGTGGTGGCTAGGAGGGACTTGCCGGGCTGGACGTTGGAGGACCACACCGTGACGAAGTTGCTCCACATCGGCTCGCTCGGCCAGTACTCGGGAGGAATCCGCCGCACATCGGCCTGTGATTTCAGCGAGCTGATCAGCATCAGCATGTACGGGAACGCGAAGAATACGACCACCACGCATGCGCCGATCGCCATATACAACGGGTTCGGCGTGGTCTCGATCCCGCCGCGGCCCTTCCGCGACTTCTGAATCGTAGCCATATCAGTCCACATCCTTCGTGGGGCGAACAACGCCTAGGTAGATCACGATGATCACCAGGCAGAACAGGAAGTTGATCACGGAGAGCGCACTCGCCACGCCGGGGCCCAACTGGAGCTTGTACTCGAAGATGAGTGTGGTGGTGATGTGGCCAACGTTGTAGCCGGGCGTCTCGTTGAGGATCTTGAGGATCGGCAGGGAGTTGAAGACGTTGATGATGTTGATCAACGCCGCCACCGCGATCGCGGGCCGGAGGATCGGCAGCACGATGTGCCAATACCGCTGCACGGCGGTCGCGCCGTCAACATGGGACGCCTCGATCACCTCTCCTGGAACGGATTGCAGGCCGGCCAAGACGGTATAGGTGGTGAACGGTAGGGAGACGTAGATGGCCACGAAGACCGCCACCCAGAACGCGCTTGTCGGATCTTTGGTGAAGCCGCGTGCCGTCTCCAGGATGCCGGTATCGACGAGCAGCCGGTTGAACAGGCCCACGTCGGTCTGCAGTCCGTAGTTGAAGACCGTTGTGGTCATGACGACTGAGCTCGCCCAGGGAAGAATCACGAACAGTCGCACCAGCTTGCGGAAGCGGAACTGCTTGTTCAGGAACTGCGCGAGGGCCAGCGAGAGCAGCACGGTACACACGACGACCACGACCACCCACACGACGGTGTTGATCATGATTCGCCCGATTGGCACTGTCGGGAAGGTCAGGGCCCCTGCGGGGCCGATGTAGTTGTCCAACCCGGTGAAACCCTGCGCGATGCCGTATCGGTTGAACTTGATGAAGGAGTAGTAGATCAGCAGTGCCGCGGGCGCGAGTACCACGCCCACGATCAGCAGGAGCGTGGGAGTGAGCCACGGCAGCGCCGCCAACATCTCCTTGCGCTGCTTCTTCTTGGCGGACGCCCTCATCTGATCGCCCGCTGGACTGGTCATAGTGCTGCTCGTCATCGTGCGCCTATCGACGGGTAGGGGGAGGATGGTGCCACAGATCCTGTGGCACCATCCTCACGCTGTGATCAGATTCCGAGGTCAGGAACCTGCGTCCACCTGCGCCTGGATACCGGCGAGCACGTTCTCAGGAGTGTCGTTCTGAATCGTGCCAGCGGTGCCCTGGAGCGCCGCCTGCAGCGAATCCCACGCCGGGTTGCCAACGGGCAGGAATCGCACGAACTCCAGCGCCTCGTAGAAGGGAGCGTTGTCCGCATCCTCGGCCGCACCCTTGGCGATCATGGACGTCGTCACGGGAAGCAGGCCGGTGCCCTGGTACCAGGTCTCATACATCTCATCGGAGTAGAGCACATCGAGAAGGGCGCTTGTGGCGGCCTTGCGATCGGCGTCGCCGTTATCGAAGGCGACGATGAAGTCGGTCACGCCGAGCGCCACGGGGTCGCCATTCTCTGAGGGCACGGGTGCCACGGCGAACTCGACCTCGGGGTAATTCGCGCGAGTCTCGCCGAGGAGACCGGTGTGTGACATCATCATGCCGAGCTTGCCGTTGTTGAACAGATCCGCAGCCTGCTGGCGGTTGGTCGAGCCCACGTCGGGCTGGGTCAGCCCGTCGTCGATCATCGTCTTCATCTGTGCAAAGGCAGTGACCGCGTCAGGCTGGTCCGCCACGAGTTCGCCGTCAACGAGCCAGTCGCCTCCCGCGCCCCAGAGCCACAGGGAGGATTCAACCTGCGCCTCTTCACGGCCCAGCGGCAGTCCGTAGCCGTAGGTGTCGGTGGCAAGAGCCGCGATCTTGGCGGATGCGTCTTCGAGCTCGGCCCACGTGGTCGGAACGTCCGTGACGCCAGCCTCTTCGAACAGGCCTGTGTTGTACGCCATCATGCGTGAGGAGGCGATGTCCGGTGCCGCCCACTGCACGCCGTCGGTCCCGAGTCCGTTCTGGAGCAGAGCCGGCTCGATGGACGCCAGGGTCTCGGCGCTGAGCACCTCGTCGATCGGGTAGAGCAGCCCACCCTCAGCGGCGGATGCGAAGTTGTTGTCATTCAGGATGTCAGGGAGGTCACCGGCCTGAATGCGGCCCTGGACCTTGGATGAGAAGTCGTCCCAACCCTCGATCTGCAGGTTGACCGTGACGTCAGGGTAGGTTTCGTTGAACTTGGCGATCACTGCCTCCCAGTCGGCCTTCGAGGACTCGGAGTAGGACGGCGCGAGGACCGAGATTTCCGTTGCGAGCGAACCTGGATCCGCTGGATCAGCGGCACCCGTCGTCCCGGGGGTAGCGTCTCCACCACCGCAGGCGCTGAGGGCAAGGGCTCCGGCAACCACGACTGTGCCGAACTAAAGAATGCGCTTCACGAGGATTTCCTTTCGTTGAGAAACGTGTTCGCCGCGAGGAGTTGGCGAAGCACCACCTCGTAGCAACGATGGGATA
>JAKDIE010000333.1 GCA_030450655.1 Ruaniaceae bacterium | reverse complement strand
CCACGGCCTCAGCTACTCGTCCTTCGAGATCGGCGAGCCCGTGGTCACCGGGGACATCGTGGTTGCCGCGGTCGAGGTGACGAACACGGGTGATCGCGCGGGCAAGGACGTGGTCCAGGTGTACTTCTCGGCGCCGTACACGCCCGGCGGGATCGAAAAATCCGCCGTGGAGCTGGGCGGATTCGCGAAGACGCCGCTCATCGAGCCGGGCGCCACCGAGACCGTGAAGATCGTGTTCCCGCTGCGCGACATGGCCTCGTGGGACCTTCAGGCCGGTCACTACGTGCTCGAGCCCGGCACGTACTCGTTCCGCGTGGGCGTGAACGTGCACGCCGCGGCTGAGGTAGGAACGCACGAGGTGGCCACCGCGATCACATACTTGGACGATGACGCCACGGGCGCCCCGCTCGAGAACCGCTTCGCGGACGCCGCCGGCGAGCTGACGTACCTCTCGCGCGCCAATTGGGACGGGACGTTCCCGGATGCGAGCGCCACCGATTACGCGGCGCCGGATTCCGTGGTGGCGGCGATCGACGCTTCCCCCGTGCCGCCCACCGATCTGGCGGAGGGCCCCGCCCTCGGCGCCGAGAACGGCATCATGCTGGCCGATCTGAGCGGGTTGCCCTACGACGATCCCCAGTGGGAGGCGTTCCTCGACCAGTTCACGCTGGACGAACTGCGGGCACTGTTCTCGCGGGGCGGGTACCAGACGGTCGAGATCGAGCGTCTCGGCATCCCGAGCGCCGTGCTGCTCGACGGGCCCGCCGGCATCAGCTTCTTCTTTGGTGACGTGACGGCTGCCGCGTACCCCACCGCCGTCGTCATCGCTCAGACGTGGAATCAGGATCTCGCCCGTGAGATGGGTGAGGCCGTGGGTGCGGAGGCGCGGGCGTACGGCGTCACCGGCTGGTACGCGCCCGGCATGAACCTGCACCGCACGCCGATGGGTGGGCGCAACTTCGAGTACTACTCGGAGGATCCGCTCGTCTCCGGCGCGATGGGGGCGGCGATCGTCTCCGGCGCCGAGTCGCAGGGCGTGGTCACATTCATGAAGCACTTCGTGCTCAACGATCAGGAGACGCACGCGCGCACGGGCATCAACATCTGGTCGAACGAGCAGGCGCTGCGCGAACTGTATCTGCGGCCGTTCGAGATGACCGTCAAGGACGGCGGGGCCACTGGCGCGATGTCCAGCTTCGTGCATCTGGGCACCACGTGGGCGGGCGGCAACGAAGCGCTGCTTCAGGAGGTCCTGCGCGGCGAGTGGGGCTTCACGGGCGTCGTCAGCACCGACGCCGTGCTGGGAGGTTTCATGGACATTCGCGCCGCCGCGCTCCACGGGAACGATCTGATGCTTGACCCGATCCCCGCCGGAAACCGGTCCCGGCTCGCCGCCGCACTGGAGGAGGCCCCGAATGCGCTCACTGCGGGGCTGCGCGAGCGCGCACACAACACCTGCTTTGCGCACTTGCAGACGGCGCTGTTCAAATAAAAGCGGGCGAATCGGCAGACTAATTGCTCGTTTCTTGCCCGTTGCTCACACAAAGAACTAGATTGGACGTACCGCATCCGAATTGTCACCAGCAAGACGGCGCGGCACACAGCAACGAGTGCGTTTCTGCCTCACATGCAAGGGCGCACACATTCGTCACACATCGTGGCGCGGAGGAAGGGGATTCGAGTGGCAGAGGTTGCGCGACTCCCGGGCCCAGTCATCGACTTGTGGGAGTGGCAGTATCAAGGCAATTGCCGCGAGGCAGATCCAGAGATCTTCTTCCACCCGGAGGGTGAGCGCGGGGGTACGCGCCGTCGTCGGGATGAAGCTGCCAAGGCGGTGTGTGCTACCTGCCCGGTCATTGCCGAATGCCGCGAGCACGCCCTCGCGGTCAATGAGCCCTACGGCGTGTGGGGCGGACTTTCCGAGGCGGAGCGCCAGGAGATCATCCTGCGCAGGCGCCCTGCAGCAACTCGCTCCAATACGGCCTAGCGCCCGGCACGAGTGAGGGCCCCAAACCTGTACGGTTCGGGGCCCTCAACTACGTTGCGGGAGCTTACTTCTCCACGATCGCGAGGATGTCGCGAGCGGAGAGAATGAGGTACTCCTCGCCCGAGTACTTCACCTCGGTGCCTCCGTACTTGGAGTAGATGACCACGTCACCCACTGCCACGTCGAAGGGCACGCGGTTTCCGTTGTCGTCAACGCGACCCGGGCCCACTGCCACGACCTTGCCCTCCTGGGGCTTCTCCTTGGCGGTGTCCGGGATCACGAGTCCGGACGCGGTGGTTGTTTCGGCTTCGAGGGTCTGCACGACGATGCGATCCTCGAGTGGCTTGATA
>JAKDIE010000054.1 GCA_030450655.1 Ruaniaceae bacterium | reverse complement strand
TCGTGATCGTGGCAGTTTTCGTACGATCCGAGTGGCCGAAGGGCTGATCGTGGCAGGAAACATCAGAATAGTGACGTTCTGTGCCACTCAGATGACCCCAGGGCTTCAGACCGAACGAAAACTGCCACGCTCACGCGCTCCCGCAGAGAAACGGACGGCGCGGCCACGAAAGGGAGCGAAATCGCCTCACCGCGGGCCATGCCACTCCCGTCCAGGCAGACGAACCCCCGAGTTCACCCTCGGAAGCGGCGACGCGTGGCCCACGAGCAAGGGCCGCTAGAATCCGGGCCGAAGAACACCTGAAGTCACCCTCGGAAGCGGCGACGCATGGCCCACGAGCAAGGGCCGCCCGCATCCGGGCCGAAGAACCCCTGCGACGGTCACCATGGTGCATTCCCATGACTCGTCATCCCGCGCGTAGTCGCGGGATCCAGACACAGGGTCCTCACCCAACGAGCGCGACTGGGTCCTGCGTCTCCGCTTCGCTCCGCGCAGGATGACGAAGGTTCGGCCGCGCAGGATGACGAACCTGGGCGGTTCGCTACAAGTACACGGGCTCCGGGACGAGGTCCACCCCGAAGGCGTCCTTCACGGCCGCCTGCACCTCTGCGGCGAGGGCGCGGATGTCCGACGCCGATGCCCCACCTCGGTTGGTGATGGCCAGCACGTGCTTCGAGGACAGTGCGGCCGGCCCAGGCAGTCCGTGCCCCTTGTGCAGGCCCGCGTGATCGATCAGCCAGGCGGCGGAGGTCTTGACGAGTCCCTCCACGACGGGCGCGACGCCGCCGATCTGGTGGATCGCCGTGTGGTCCCGCACCTCGAAGCGCGGCGCGTCCAGCGGGAGCGCGGCCGCAGCCTCCTCGCTCAACACGGGGTTCGTGAAGAAGGAGCCGGCGGACCAGGTGTCATGATCGGAGGCGTCGAGCACCATGCCCTTGCCGCGCCGAAGCTCCAGCACCGCCTCGCGCACCTCGGCGCTCGGAACCCGCTCCCCCACGTTCACGTCAAGCTTTCGCGCCAGCTCGGCGTACCGGATCGGCGCCGAGAGGCTCGCCAGCCGGAAGCTGAACATCACGTCGAGAACCACGTAGCGGCCCGTTGGCCCCCACACGCGCCCGCCCCCCGCCGCAGCGTCACGGAGGGTGCGCTTCATTCGCGAGTCGCGGTATCCGAGCTCCATCTCGAAGAGCGCGAGCATGCGCGGACGCCGCTCCAGGCGATCCCACACACGGATCGACGAGAGGGACTCGGCAACCTCCTGGCCGTACGCGCCCACGTTCTGAATCGGGGTGGCGCCGGCCGTCCCGGGGATGCCGGAGAGCGCCTCGATACCCATCCACTCCTCGGCGATCGCGCGCTGCACCACATCGTCCCAGTTCGCGCCGGCCGCGACCCGCAACGCCGCTCCCCCACAGCACGAGCCCTCTTCGTTCGGGTTCATATCAACCATGTCGGAGCGCATATCGCGCACCACGACGCCGTCGAAACGGCCGTCCGAGGCCACCACATTGGATCCGCCACCGAGGACGAGAAGGGGGGCGCCATCGTCGTCGGCCCGACGGACCGCCGCGATCATCTCCTCTTCCGAGGCGGCCTCGATGTACGTGGAGATTTCGCTGCCCACGCGGAGCGTGGTGAGGTCCGCCAGCCGCATGCTACGCCGCCCGAACCGTGGCGCGGGTGCGCGCGAGGACGCCCTGGCCCTCGCAGGTGACGGCGATGTTGACCTGCCAGGTCTCGCCGTCGTCTGCGCCGAGCGTGCCGACGATCTCAATGGTCGCCTCGCCCGGATCCGGCACGGGGACCGGGCGGGAGAAGCGCGTGGAGTACGCGAGGATCCGGCCCGGATCGCCCGCCCACTCCTCGAGCGCCGCGGAGGCGCAGCCCATCGTGAGCATGCCGTGCGCGATCACGCCGGGCAGCCCCACCTCGGTTGCGAAGCGTTCGTTCCAGTGGATCGGGTTGAAGTCCCCCGAGGCGCCGGCGTACCGGACGAGGCGCGCCCGGTCGATGGTCGTCGTGGTGCGGAAAAGCTCGGTTCCAACCTCGGTCATCGTCCCTCTCCTCTCACGGCCAGCGTGGAGCGCACGGTTGCCACGGGGAAATCGCCGTCGGCAATCTCCACGCGCGTGGTCACGAAGGAGAGCCCCGCGCGATGCGTGATGGACTCGACGTGCGCGGTGGCCTCGAGGACCTCGCCCGCCACGATGGGGCGGTGATGCTCGAAGGACTCCTCGGCGTGGACCACGCGGGAGAAGTCGATGCCCGATTCGGGGCTGTTGACGTACGCGAACTCGGCGCGCTGGGCCACCACCACGGCGAACGTGGGCGGGGCGACGACGTCCTTGTACCCGGCGGCGCGCGCGGCGTCCTGATCGAAGTGGAGCGGCGAGGTGGCGCCCACGGCGGCGGCGAACTCTGCGATCTTCACGGCCGAGACTCGGTAACGTTCGGGCGGCGGAAACGACGAACCCACGAGCGAATCGTTCACGCTCGTGGGTGCGGGTGTGGCTGAACTCATAGAGTCCAGCTTACGCGGGAGTCCCTTGCGGGTCTCGCTTAGCGGGTCTCCTTGTGGCTGGTGTGCTGGTTGCAGCGCGCGCAGTACTTCGAGATGGTGAGACGATCCGGCGTGTTGCGGCGGTTCTTCTTCGTGATGTAGTTGCGCTCCTTGCACACCTCGCAGGCGAGGGTGATCTTCGGGCGCACGTCCTGGCTCTTGCTGGCCACGATTTCCTCCTGGTTTGCGGGTCTTGCGGCCCGAGCGGCGGGGCGAACCCGTCGCATGACGTCTGGTGCATGCTCTTTTGGCGTGCGAACTTAGATGGTACCCGCACAGAGCGCCCTGCCCATAATAGCGGCGCTTTCGCTCTCTGGCATCAGTGACCGGTGTGACATTCAGCGCTCGAGTCTACGACCGGCGTATGGCGAGCACCGCCATCGGGATCAGGAGCACGACGGCGACGCCGGCAAGCCAGGCGAAGCTCGTTACCGCGAGTAGCGGGCCGGCTACGAAGGCCGCGAGCGCCCCTGCCAGGTTGGAGAGTGCGTCCACACCGCCTTGAGTCGTGGCGCGGGTCTCCCTCGCGATCACCGCACTGAAGAGCGCCGAGCCTGCCACGTTCGCGAAGGACCAGCCGAGCCCCAGCAGGAACAGCGAGACCACGATCCACGCGATGCTGTGCGGTCGGAGGATCGCGATGATCAGCGAGGCGAGAAGGATCCCCGTGCCGACGGCGATTGTGGGGCGATGCCCGAACCGATCCGTCGCGATGCCCACCAGTGGGGCAAAGGCGAACATCCCCACGATGTGGAGGCTGATCGTGATGCCGATGATCGTGATCGAGCCTTCGTGATGCGCGATGTGCACGGGCGTCATGGTCATGATGGCAACCATCACGGCCTGCGCGCAGAGGATCGTCACCACGGCGTAGCGGGCGCTGGCGTTCGCCCGGAGTTCATCGACGACGGCGCGCACTCCCCCGCGCTTACGGGTGCCGGGAGCGTGGGGGCCCGGGGTCGTCGTCGGGCTGCCCATCAGCAGGAGCGGGTCCGGGCGCAGGAACACGAGGACCACGACGCCCGCGAGAGCGAGGAACACTGCGGCGATTGCGAAGGCCGCGGCGAACGGGACGAGCGTGATGCTGCGGCCGAGCCACTCGCCCACCGCGCCGAGGTTGGGCCCCAGCACCATGCCGATCGTCCCCACCCAAACGATCAGCGCGAGCGATTTCGCGTGGTTGGCGGGGCTTGCGAGATCGGTGGCAGCGAAGCGCGCTTGGAGCGTGACGGCGGAGCCCGCGCCGATCATCAGCAGGCCGAGGAACAGCGGGACCACGAGGCTCAACTGCGCGGCGGCAACGAGGAGAGTTGCGCCCGTGGCAGCGACGAACCAGCCGCTGGAAAGAGCCACGCGGCGGCCGCGGCGCGCAGCGAGCGTTCCGAGTGGGAAGCCGAGGAGGGCGGCGCCGAGTGTGCTCGACGTGCGGGCGAGCCCTGCCCACGCCTCCGAGTTCGTCACCTCTCCGGCGAGTAGGATGCCGATCGTGGGCGCCACCCCCACGCCGACTGTGCCCACGATTTGCGCGATCGCGAGCACCCACAGCGTGTGCCTCTGGGCGCGCACGACTCGTGGGTCATCAAACGGGAGGGCTTCGCGGAGGCGATCGGCGCCGTCGGGCAGGGTCACAGCAGCCAGTTGTACACGAGAGTGCGCAAACGTTGCTCCTCACGAAAGCCACTCCACTCGGACGTCACGACCAAGGCGATCACCTCGCGTGGTCGAAGTGCCAGTATTCCTTGAGGGACCCAGTTTGCTGGTGCCATGGCATGAGCTTCCAGCCGTATGTCGGACCGTTGGCGATGAGCCAGTTGTGGATGGTCGAGCCATATCCGTACGCAGAGCCTTCGAGGAAGTCGATCGCCAAGCCCCAGCCGTGCGGGCTCGTTCCCGGCGTGGCAGTGAACGCGGTGAAGATCGTGTTCTTGACGGTGACCTGGTCCGCATAGGAACGGAAGGTGGCGTACTGCCAGTCGTCGATCGGCAGATTCGTTCCGAAGCGGGCCTTGTATGCGACGTTGAGCGCCGCGAGATCGTTCACCGCGCGGCAGTGAATTTTGTGCGTGGGCATGAACGGGATGACGCACATTTCGTTCGGGATGTTCCCGTTGAGGACGTGGACGCGGGACGCCGTCGGGGAGGGGCGACTCGACGGCCACGCGGTCCAGCCTGGGCTCGACTGAGCAGCAGTCGTTGTGTACGAACCCGAGACCCAGCCGGTTCGCCCTTCAAAGTTGATCTTGTGCCAGCCATTCATCGAAGCGAAGCGATGGAACACCTGGCCGCGACTCGCGGTGCCGAGGGTCCCGTAAGACGTTCCTGGCCCCGTTCGGACGTTGAGAGTGGCCAAGTTGATTGCGACGAAGTCCGTTGGAGTGTAGCCCAGCCACGCCCCGCTACTGTCGAACGTACTGAATCGTGCGTCAATCAGGCGTTCGCCACGGACCATCTCACCGCTCGACGCCAGGTAGTACCACTGGCCTCCAGCCTGGAGCCACCCAGCGGTCATGGCGCCACTCGGGGCCAAGTGGTACCAGTTGCCGCCGTCCTTCAGCCAGCCGGTCGCCATCGCACCGCTCGATGACAGGTAATACCACTGGCCTCCTGTGAAGACCCAGCCGATGGCCATGGCACCGTTCGCGGCCAGGTGATACCAACTGCCGCCGTCCTTCAGCCAGCCGGTCGCCATCGCACCGCTCGACGACAGGTAGTACCACCGGCCCGCGTCCTTCAGCCATCTACTGTGCTGGGTGACGCCCTGCGCATTGGCGTAGTACCAGGCGCCGCCGGTGAAGAACCACCCCGTTTGGACGGGGCTTCGAACAGATGCCGGATTGCCGCGGACGGCGACCGCCGCGCCGCCTACTTCCGCGCTGAGGGTGACCGACGATGCAAGAGTCGGTGTACCCAGCACGAGGAGTCCGGACAGTATGGCGCTCGCAAGACTTCGCAGTTTCATGATTGTCTCTTCCTCGAGAATCAACAGGACACATCGGGTTGCGCCTCGACCGTAGCATCGCTCCCGTTCACTGGCACCCCTTGTGCCGGTCCAGGGAGCCCCCAGAGAGCCGAATACTCCGAGCACCGCGCACAAGCGGAGAGCCCATCTGCCGACTGGCCTATCGGGAGCCGCGGGCGCTGGCAAGTGGAGGAATGGCAAGGTACTGCCTGATAGCGCGGCTGCGGCAGAACGCATGGCGAAATCCGGACGCGACACTCGAGCAGGTTCCGCATTCATTCTCGACGACCTTCGGATTTCAGATGCGACGTACTTCGGATTTAGAAGCTCGTGGCCGTCTACTGGATGGACGTGGGTCGAAACGCCAGAACCGCGCTGGACGTATCGGTCGACTCCGCATGCGGCCGATGAGCCTGTTCGAGTCGGGCCATTCGACCGGACAGGTGTCCCTGGCGGCTCCGCTGGCGGGCGAAGAAGTCAGTTCACATGATTGCTCATCACTCTTATTGATAGTCATGGATGACCTGTAACGTCACCAATGGACGATTGTTTAACTATCAGGTATTGATTTAATCGATACGTCTTGGTAAAGTCGACGCATGGCGATTACAGATTCTGATCTTCTCAGCGCAGACCAGGCCATCGGGATCACGGTCAATCAGGTGATGTTCCAAAATTCCGTGACCCGCTCAGAGCTCGCCCGGCGTATCGGACTCTCGCAGCCCTCGGTATCAATGAAGCTTCGCGGCCAAGTTGGGTGGAGTCTTGAAGACGTCTTGCTCATCGCAGATGCTCTCGGAGTGGACCCCCGCGATCTCATCCCCACGCCCGACGAAGAAGGCGGCTGGGTTCCGGCCGTCTACGCCCCCAGACATGCAAAAAGCCCCCGGGATCACCGGGGGCCTGTAGCGAGAGCGGGGTTCGAACCCGCGACCTCACGATTATGAGTCGTGCGCTCTCACCAACTGAGCTACCTCGCCGCGTGCATCTGCACTGGAACCCCCACCGAAATGGGGCATCCGAGCCCCGAAAGGGAATCGAACCCTTGACCTTCTCCTTACCATGGAGACGCTCTGCCGACTGAGCTATCGGGGCGCCGTGGACGAGCGAACCCGCCTCAGCACCAAGCGAGCCTACCATTTCGAGCGCCGCTCATAACAATCGCCGGCGCTGTCGATTTCGCCACTTTCTGCCCGACGGCGACGATCCCCTCAGTGCGCGGGCACGGCAGCGATCTGCGCGGCCTGGGAGCGGACCGGGCCTGGCCTGTATTCGACGTCCAGCCGCCGACAGCGGGCGATTCCGGCAAAAAAGTGCGTCTCGATGCCGTGGGAGGGCCCAAATCTCATAAATCGCGATCCAGATGTACTTTTTTGCCGGATGCCCGCGTTGCGCCCACCCTCACACGGCTGCCACGCCACGACGGTGTGGGCCCGAGGCGTCCCCGAGCCCACACCCGCGCGCGTCTACTGGACGGACCAGCCGCCGTCGGTCGGCATGATCACGCCGTTGATGTTCGTGGCGTCATCGCTCAGCAGCCACGTGATCGCCGCCGCCTGGGTATCAGCAGTCGAGATCGGAGGGATGAACGCCAACAGCGGGGCGATTCGCTTCTGCGCGAACTCGGACTTGAACGTGCCCTCGATGTTCGTGGCAACACCACCGGGCGCCACCGCGTTCACGCGAATGCCGAGCGGACCGTACAGGAACGCCTCGCTCTTCGTCATACCCACGATCGCGTGCTTCGACGTGCCGTACGTAGTGCCCGCCGCGTTGCCGCGCAGAGCGGCCTGGCTGGCCACGTTCACGATGGATCCCTCTTCCTGCTCCATCATGATCGGCAGCACCGCCCGGGAGATCTTGAACGTGCCGGTCACGTTGACGGCCATCACGCGGTCCCCCAACGCGTTGTCCACCTCGTGGAGCGGCATCATCCCGTCCATGATTCCGGCCACGTTCGCCAGGCAATCGATACGGGGGCCGGCAGCGGCCACGATCCGGGCCACGTCGTCGTCGTTCGTGATGTCCCCAACGATCGGGATTACCTTTCCTTCTGGGGCGGCATCCGCGGCAGCCTGCAGGCGCTCTTCGGCGATATCCACGGCCACCACCGTGCCGCCCTCAGCGACGATCCGCTGCAGAGTGGCGAGCCCGATGCCCGATCCCGCGCCCGTGATGATCGCAACCTTGCCTTCGAACCGCGCGCCCGTGGCGCCCCGGGGCGCCGCGTGCTCGGGTGCCACGCCATCGGTGGCGGCGCGGATGAGGGGCGCGGCCCGGTTCGGGGGGGCGGGGGCGTGGCGG
>JAKDIE010000332.1 GCA_030450655.1 Ruaniaceae bacterium | reverse complement strand
GCTCGCTTCCGGCCTCACTGTGGCGGGAATCCCCGCATCCGTGGCGCTCTCTGTGACGCTGGTGTTCCGCGTTCTGACGCTGTGGCTGCGGATCCCGGTGGGCTGGCTCGCACTGCGCCACCTGCAGAGGACCAATGCGCTCTGAGCCGCGCCAGGCCTGGCGCGGCGCCGTGCTCGTTGCGATCGGCGTGACGCTCGCATACTCGCTGATCGCCGTCATCCAGTGGCGCACCCTCGCCGCACCCTCGTGGGATCTGGGGATCTTCTCGCAGCTCGCCAAGGCGTACTCGACCGCCTCCGCGCCGATCGTCCCGATCAAGGGTGAGGGGTTCAACCTACTCGGGGACCACTTTCACCCGGTACTGGTGCTGCTCGGCCCGTTGTGGTGGCTCTGGCCCTCGCCGCTGATGCTTTTGGTACTCCAGTGCGGGCTCTCTGGCCTCTCGGCGTACCCGCTCACCCGGCTCGCGATTGAACGCCTCGGCACCGTATTCGGGGTGCTGCTCGGAATCGCGTACGGACTCTCGTGGGGACTCCAGTTCGCGGTCTCGACGCAGTTCCACGAGATCGCGTTCGCGGTTCCGATCCTGGCGTTCGGCCTGGCCGCGTACCTTCGCGGAAACATGCTGCCCGCCGCGCTGTGGGTGGGCGCCCTCGTGTTCGTGAAGGAGGACCTCGGGATCACAGTGGCCGCCTTCGGCGTGATCCTTGCCCTGCGCACGCCACGCCGCGCCCGCCTCGGCTGGGGCCTGGCCACATGGGGCCTCGCCTGGACCGCCCTGGCGACCCTCGTGATCCTGCCCGCACTCAACCCGGAGAGCGCCTACGACTACACGGACAACGTTGCGTCGCTTACCGGGCTCTTCGTGCCGGCCGAGAAGTGGCTCACGGTTGCCCTCCTCCTCGGCACTGCGGGGGCGATCGGGCTGCGCTCGCCGCTGCTCGCACTGATGCTGCCCACCCTCGCCTGGCGGTTCGCGGGGAGCGTCGAATTCTACTGGGATTGGCGCTGGCACTACTCGGCGGTGCTGATGCCGATCGCCGTTGCCGCACTCCTCGACGCCGCCGGCACGAAACGCCTCGCACCGTACGTGCGGCTCGCCGTGCCCCTCAGCGCCGCGAGCACCCTCATTCTCGGAGCCTCGCTACCCCTCACCGCCCTCGTGGACCCGGGGGTGCGGGCCGAGTCCCCACGATTGCCCGCGGCCCTGGAGGTGATCGACGCCGTCCCGGCGGGAGCGCGCGTGGAAACGGACCTCACGCTGATGGCCCGGCTCGTCCCCCACGCCGAGGTGTACTGGCTGGGCAACACGAATCCCGTCCCGGACGCCGTCGTCATCGATGCCGAGTCCTACGTGTGGCGGGACGCGGCAGATCTGAACGCCGCCGTGTGGGCGAGCGATCGCTACGGCGTCGAGTTCGAACTCACCCTCGAGCGAGACGGCTTCCAGCTTGCTCTTCGCACCGAACCTTAGGATGGAACCATGATTCGCAGGTTCGTCGGCCTCCTCTTCGGGGCCGCTCTCATCGTGCTCGGCAGCGCGCTGCCGGCCGCAGCGCACGATCAATTGATCGCTTCCAGCCCTGCGGAGGGCGAGGTTCTCAGCGAGTCTCCCGCCCTCATCGAACTCGAGTTCAACGCCGAGATCATCGATGCCTCCCCCGCGATGATCATTCAGGACGACGCCGGCGAGACCATCGATCAGCCGGTACCCACGGTTGATGGCCGGTTCGTGCGGGCGCCCTTCCCCGAGATCGCGGCGGGCCCCTACCGGCTGAACTGGTCCGTGGTTTCCTCCGATGGGCACCGGATCGAGGGCACGATCGCGTTCACGCTGGCGGGCGGTGGTGCGGTAGTGCCCACCGACGATCTGGCGGAGGAGGTCGAGAGCGAGTCCCCAAGCGACGTCGTCGTCAGCGAACCGGCACGCGCCGTTGACGCGGCCGAGACGCCGCTGCCGCAGAACGGTCTCGCGAACGCATCGACCCCGATGAAGGTTATGGTGGGTTTCGCAGGCATTGCCGCGTTCGGTGCTGTTGCGGCGTTGGCCGTGCGCCGGCTGCGTGCCAGGAGAGAGGATCAACAGTGACAACCAGTCCGCCGAACGGCGTGACCCCGCCCGGCGCTCCGTACGAAGGCGCCCCTGCGGCTCCTTCCACCGCACCCGCTCCTCCTGCTCCCCCGGCTCCCCCTGCACCAAAGCGCTCGGCCCTCACCACCGTGCTCCTGCTCCTCGTCACGCTGCTTCTCGGGGTCGTCATCGGCCTCCTGGTCGATCGCGCCGTACTGAACAACTCCGCAGACCCCGTGCCCCCTGCGAGCACCACGCCCACCACGCCCCC
>JAKDIE010000053.1 GCA_030450655.1 Ruaniaceae bacterium | reverse complement strand
CGCACCCGAGCCCGATGCTGGCGGCGGGGATCGTGGTGGCGGCAGCCGGGGCGGGAACAACTAGCGGTGCACCCAATTGTGCGGGCACTCGCGGCGGGTGCGGCCGGCGGCACCGCGGCACTCCTTTGGGGTCTCGCTGAGGCGCGGCATGGTTTCACCGTGCGGACCCACACCATCGAGACGCGCACGCCACGGCCCCTCACGATCCTCCACATCAGCGATTTGCACCTCACGCGGCGTGATCGCCCGCGCGTGAGTTTCGTGCGCTCACTGGCCGCACTCAAGCCCGATTTCGTGGTGCTCACCGGGGACAATTTTGGCGACCCCACTGGTCCTGCTACCTGCACGGAGGCTCTCCAGCCGCTGCTTGAGCTTCCCGGCGCGTTTGTCTTTGGCTCGCACGATTACGTCTCCGGTGCGTTCAAGAGCCCGATCGTCTATTTCGGCTCAGGTGATGAACCGCCCACCATCTCTGCGCCCGATCTACCAGCCGAAGCGTTCGCGGATACCCTCGTGGCAGCCGGATGGACCGATCTCAACAACGCCCGGACCCACGTAGTGGTCAACGGGCTGAATCTCGCACTCGTGGGTGTCAATGACCCGCATGTGGGCTATGACCGGTATCCAGAGCCCGACGCCGATCACGGAGATCTCCAACTGGCTCTCCTTCACGCCCCCTACACCCGCGTACTCGATTCCGCATGGAACGATGGAAGCGACCTTGCGCTTGCCGGCCATACGCATGGCGGGCAGGTGTGCGTCCCGTTCTATGGCGCACTGGTCAACAATGCGGACATCCCCACCTGGCGCGCGAGCGGGCTCCAAGGCTGGCCCGGGCTGAGGCCCGATGGTGAACTCATCGAGCCCCGTCGACTTCTTGCGCCATACCCGCGTGAACAAGCGAAACTCGCCACGGCCGATCCTTCACGCCCACCGATGTGGCTGAACATTTCCGCGGGCGTGGGCACCTCCCCGCACGCGCCGGTCCGCTTCGCGTGCCGACCCGAAGTATCGCTGCTCCACCTCCTGCCCCACACCACCTAACCGATTTCTGCGTGGCGGCACTCGCGGGCTATAGTTGGACGGCCACGGGGTGTGGCGCAGCTTGGTAGCGCGCTTCGTTCGGGACGAAGAGGTCGTGGGTTCGAATCCCGCCACCCCGACGACGAGGACCATTGCGAGCTTGCTCGCATTTGGTCCGAGGAGGAAGGGGTAGAAGCCGGCACCGCCGGCAATACCCCGACGGATCAAGGGTTCTGGTCAACCGGCCAGGGCCCTTCTTTCGTCTCTACATCTCAACGGCGCCACCCAGTCTCGCATTGTGTGCGCCACTTCACATCCTGGCGCTCGCTCGGCTATTCTCAGCTCGTTACCTGGCGCCGCAATGTCGTGGCGCTACACGGAGTAGGAAGTGAGCGCCGTATGGGCGATTCCCCAGCCCGTTCAACGATCGTTGCGCCACTGACCGGCGTCATGGTTCGAATCGAGGACGTGCCCGATCCCGTGTTTGCTCGGAAGATGGTGGGAGACGGCTTCTCCATTGACCCCCTGAGCAACCTCCTTGTTGCTCCCGTGGCCGGCGAGGTCATCGATCTTCAACCCTCGCACCACGCCGTGACGATCCGTGACGCCGCAGGACTCGAGATCCTCATGCACATCGGCCTGGACACCGTGGCGCTTGGCGGCGAGGGCTTCACCGCCAAGGTCGCAGAGGGGCAGAGCGTCAACGTGGGCGATCCCCTGATCGAGTTCGATCTCGACGGCGTTGCCCGCGCCGCGAAGAGCCTCCTCACCCAGGTGGTCATCACGAACAGCGAGCGCGTGGCCACGCTCGAACCCGCCACGGGCCTCGTGACGGCGGGACTCGACGCGGCCGCAACGGTTGAGCTCACTGAGCCCGACGACGACGAGGACGATGCCGGCACGCTCGCCGTTAGTGCAACGTCAGAAGGCATCGTGGTGCCGAACCCCACGGGCCTCCATGCGCGTCCCTCCGCCACGATGGTCGCCATCGCGAAGTCCTACAAGTCCGATATCCGGTTGCGCCGCGGCGATGACTCCGCGAACGCGAAGAGCATCGTCTCGATCATGAGCCTGGCCGTGGGCTACGGCCAGAAGATCGTGCTCACCGCGCACGGCTCGGACGCTCGCGAGGCGATCGCCGAACTCACGCAGGCTGTCAAAGAAGGTCTCGGAGAGGACCTCCCTCCCTCGGGAACGGAGGACACGCTCGCGATGCCTGCCCTCACACCCGAACCGGAGCGGAAGCCCGAGCCCGCAACCGAGCCTGCCGGTCCACGGTCCGGGGACTGGAATCTGCTGCTCGGCGTGGCGGCCTCCCCCGGGCTCGCGGTCGGCACCGTTCTGCAAATTCGCCACGATGACATCGATGTGGAGATTGACGGCGAGAACCGCCACGTTGAGCGCCGCAAGCTCGATTCGGCGATCGATCGCGCGCTCCTCGACCTCTCATCCCTCGAGAAGAAGCTCCAGGACGATTCGGAGCCGGATAAGGCCGCGATCTTCGCCGCGCACCAGGAGATCCTGGTGGATCCGGAGCTGCTCGATATCGCCGTCAGCGCCATCGATAAGGGCCGCAGCGCCGCGCACGCCTGGCGCGGGGCATACAACACGATGGCTGATCAGCTGGCGAACCTCACGGACGAGATCCTCTCCGAGCGCGCGAATGACCTGCGCGATGTGGGCCAGCGTGTACTCGAGGAGATCACCGGCCAGCGCTCCAAGAAGCCAGAGTTGCAGCCCGGCACGATCCTCATCGCCGAGGAGCTCACACCCTCGGACACCGCGCAACTGGACCGCACCAAGGTGGTGGGGTTCGCCACCTCCAGTGGCGGGGCCTCGAGCCACGTGGCCATCATCGCGCGCTCGCTGGACATCCCGGCGGTCGCCGGCATCGAGACCCGCGCGCTGGATATTGCCGACGGCGCCCGTGTGGTGATCGACGGATCGGCCGGTTCACTGCAACTCAACCTGAGCGACGCGGAGATATCTACCATCGTGGAGCGGCAGCAGCGGATCGCCGCACGCCGTGCGTTCGAGGAGGCACACAAGAACGAGCCCGCGATCACCACGGACGGCCACCAGATCGCCGTCGTCGCCAATATCGGCGGGGTGGCGGATGCCCACGAGGCCAGGCAACGCGGAGCCGAAGGCGTGGGCCTGCTGCGTTCCGAGTTCGTGTTCATGGGGCGTTCGCGTGCGCCGTCTGAGCAGGAGCAAGCCGAGGTGTACGCCGCATGCGCGAAGGCGCTTGGACCCGGCGAGCCCCTCGTGATCCGCACGCTGGATGTGGGCGGGGACAAGCCGCTCACCTACCTGCCGATCCCTCCCGAGGAGAATCCATTCCTCGGGATGCGCGGCGTGCGTGTGGGACTCGAACGCCCCGAGGTGCTGCGCACGCAGCTCCGCGCAATCCTCGCGGCGGCGGACGCCGGTGCCAGGCTCCACGTGATGTTCCCGATGATCGCCACGATCGACGATTGGCGCAGCGCCAAGGCCATTTACGACGAGGTCCGGGCGACGAGCGGCGTGACCGCCCCCGTCTCGGTGGGCATCATGATGGAAGTCCCCTCCGTGGCCGTGATGGCGGCGCAGTTCGCCGCAGAGGAGGGGTGCGACTTCTTCTCCGTGGGCACGAACGATCTGACGAGCTACACCCTCGCGATGGACCGCGGCCACCCGAAGCTGGCGGCGCAGGTGGACCCCTGCAACCCCGCCGTGCTCTCGCTGATCGCCCGCGGCGCCGAGGCGATGCACGCGAAGGGCAAGTGGTTGGGGGTCTGCGGCGGCATCGCGTCCGATCCGCAGGCCGTTCCGATCCTCGTGGGTCTCGGCGTGGATGAGCTGTCCTGTTCGATCCCTGCGATCCCTTCCGTGAAGGCCGCCGTGCGCGCCTATTCGCTGGCTCAGTGCACGGAGCTCGCCACGAAGGCGCTCGCCTGTTCCACCCCCGACGACGTCCGCGCACTGATCCCCGTCAACGAAGGCTAATCATGAGCACAGCACAAGAGATCCTGAACGCTGTTGGCGGCGCGCAGAACGTCGTCAGCCTCAGTCACTGCGCAACGCGGCTGCGCTTCCAGCTTGCGGACGCCTCTGGGGTTGACACGGCTACCGTGGAGCAGATCAAGGGCGTGATGGGGGCCGTGCCACAGTCCGGAGAGCGCTACCAGATCATCATGGGCGGCGCCGTCCAGAATGCGTTCAACGAGATCAATGCCCTTCCCGAGATGACGAGCAAGAAGCCGCTCTCGGACGAGGAGCTGAAGGCGCAGGCGCGCGAGGGCGGCGTGCGTGGGAAGTTCGCGTGGATTGACTCGTTCTTCGAGTTCCTCTCGGACTCGTTCCGCCCGATCCTCGGCGCGCTCCTTGGCGCCTCCCTGTTCATCACGTTCATGGCACTCATGTCCACCCTCGGAGTGATCGGCAACTGGGCGGACCCCCGCACCGAACTCTCCCCAGGGTGGCAGTTCGTCAACCTGCTCTGGCAGTCCGTGTTCGTGTTCCTGCCGCTGATGGTGGCGTACAACGCCACGAAGAAGCTCGGCGCGGACCCCTGGGTAGGATTCGCCGTCATGGCGTTAGTGATGCTTCCCGGCTTCTCGGCGCTGGTGGAGAATCCTGCCGCGCGCACCGAGATTGTGTTCGGAAGCGAGGTGACGCTGATCGACATCTTCGGGGTCCCGCTGACCCTCTTCACGTACAACTCGCAGGTCTTCCCGCCGCTTCTCATGGCCGCCGTCCTGGGGCCGCTGTACAAGGGGCTGAAGAAGCTCATCCCAGATAACCTGCAGCTGATCTTCGTGCCGTTCCTGGCGATGCTCGTGATGCTCCCGCTCACGGCGTTCCTGATCGGCCCGATCGGCGTGTACGTGGGCGCCTGGCTCGGCCAGGTGCTGGAGGCGATCAACGGCACCTCCCCATTCATCTTCGCGTTGCTGATCCCGATGATCTACCCGTTCATGGTGCCGCTCGGGCTGCACTGGCCCCTGAACGCCGTCATGCTCATCAACATCAACCAGCTCGGCTACGACTTCATCCAGGGCCCGATGGGCGCATGGAACTTCGCCTGCTTTGGGGCGACGGCGGGCGTCCTCTTCCACGCCTACCGGGACAAGGAGGTCCAGATGAGGCAGACGGCGACAGGTGCTCTCGCTGCCGGCCTGCTCGGCGGGATCTCGGAGCCGTCCCTGTACGGCATCCACCTGCGGTTCAAGAAGATCTACCCGCGGATGCTGGCGGGCTGCTTCGTGGGCGGGCTGATCCTCGGCATCGGTGGCTCGGTGACGACCAATGCGTTCGTCTTCACATCGCTGCTCACGATCCCCGCGTTCTCGAACATCGGGCTGTATGCGCTGGCGATCGGCGGCGCCTTCTTCACCGCGTTCTTCATGGTGGTGTTCTTCGACTACCGCACGCCGGAGCAGAAGGCCGCCGCGCGCCGCGCCACCTCCGAACTCGTGGAGGCGCCAGTTGTTGAGACCCGCGTGATCGTGGTGGGAGACGTCGAGACCAACCAGGCGAAGCAGTGGATGGCGGCGCTTGGCGGCGAAGAGAACGTCGCTGCCGTCGAGGCCGTGGCCGAGACCCGGGTGCGGGTGGAGGTCACGGACGATTCCGCAGTGGACGTGGATGCCTTGCAGCGCGCCGGGGTTACGGCGGCCGTGCAGGTGGCCGCGGGAACCTGGCACCTCGTGGCGGGGCTCACTGCCGAGCAGTACGCCGAGGGGATGCGCCGCCGGCTCGTCGCCACGTAGTGTCCCGCTATTCTGGGAGATGGCGGCGGGTGGTCGCTATCGAGAAGGAAGGTCCCAGAATGAACTGGCTGGAGAACCCCGCGCACGCCCGCTGGCTTGAGGGCGAGGCCGATCGGCTTCTCGCGTTCGCGGCGGCAGCGGCTGATCCCGAGGGCGGGTTCGGGTGGCTGGACGACGACGGCGCACTGGACCCTGCGCACGACGTCGAGCTGTGGATCACCTGCCGCATGACCCACTGCTTCTCCCTCGGCGCGATGATGGGGCGCCCGGGCGCGGCGCCACTCGCCGATCACGGCATCGCCGCACTTGAGGGACGCCTGCGGGACCGTGAAAGCGGGGGCTGGTTCGCCGCCGTCGGGCAGAATCACCCGAACGATGCGAAGGAGGCGTACGGGCACGCCTTCGTGATTCTTGCCGCAGCCTCGGCCACGGCCGCCGGGCGCCCGGGCGCGCGCGAGCTCCTCGACGAGGCGCTGGCGGTGCACACCGATCACTTCTGGGACGAGGAGGTGGGGATGAGCCGCGAGGCCTTCGCTCGCGACTGGTCCACAGAGGAGGAGTACCGCGGGATCAACGCGAACATGCACACCGTGGAGGCGTACCTGGCCGCCGCGGACGTGCTGGGCGAACCCGTGTACCTGCACCGCGCCTGGCGGATCATCGCCCGCGCGCTCGAGTTCGCGCGCGGCAACGAGTGGCGGCTTCCCGAGCACTTCACCACCTCGTGGGAGCCGGTTCTCGACTACAACCGTGACACCCCTGCGCACCCGTTCCGCCCCTACGGCGCCACCGTGGGCCACTCGTTCGAGTGGGCGCGGCTGGCGTTGCAGGCCGCGGCGCAGCTGCGCGCTCTCGGCGAGGACGTGCCGCCGTGGGCGGAGGATGGCGCGCGCGCTCTCTACGACGCTGGCGTAGCGGACGGTTGGCACGCCGACGGCGCGGACGGTTTCGTCTACACCGTTGATTGGGACGGGGCACCGGTGGTGCGCGAACGGATGCACTGGGTGGCGGCGGAGGCGATCGGTGCCGCCGCGGTGCTGTTCCGGGCCACCGGCGACGATGTCTACGCACGCCAGTACGAGCAGTGGTGGGACTACGCTGCGCGCTACCTCATCGATGCCGAGCGCGGCAGTTGGCGCCACGAGGTGAGCGTCACCAACGGGCCCTCCGGCACGGTGTGGGCGGGCAAGCCGGACGTGTACCACGCGCTCCAGGCGACCCTCATCCCGCGCCTGCCCGTGGCCCCGGCCCTCGCCGCGTCGCTACGAGACGGCACCCTCGGCTGACCCACATACAAGCTGGAGTGTTAGGCGAGCTCCTTGGCGAGAAGCTCGGCGATCTGGATCGTGTTGAGCGCCGCCCCCTTGCGGAGGTTGTCCCCCACCACGAACAGCGCGAGACCCTTACCGTCGTCGACTGACTGATCCGCACGGATCCGCCCCACGTAACAGGGATCGGTGCCCGCGGCGGCCAGTGGGGTCGGCACGTCCGTGACCACCACACCGGGGGCGTCGGCGAGCACCTCAATCGCACGCTCGGCGCTCAGCGGGTTCGCGAACTCGACGTTGATCGCGAGCGAGTGGCCGGAGAACACGGGCACGCGCACGCAGGTGCCGGAGACGCGCAGATCCGGGATCGAGAGGATCTTGCGCGATTCGTTGCGGAGCTTCTTCTCCTCGTCCGTCTCGCCCTCGTCGTCGTCCACAATGGACCCCGCGAGCGCCACCACATCGAAGGCGATGGGCGCCACGTACTTGACGGGCTCCGGCAGGGTGACCGCGCGGCCGTTGTGCGTGAGCGCCGCGATGTCCTGCTCCACTCCCGCGCGAATCTGGCCCTCAAGCTCCGCCACGCCGGCGAGGCCCGAACCCGAGACGGCCTGGTACGTGGACGCGATGAGCTTCACGAGGCCAGCCTCATCGTGCAGCGGCTTCAGCACCGGCATCGCCGCCATGGTGGTGCAGTTGGGGTTCGCGATGATGCCCTTCGGGCGCTCGAGCGCGGCCTCCGGGTTCACCTCGGAAACCACGAGCGGCACCTCCGGGTCG
>JAKDIE010000331.1 GCA_030450655.1 Ruaniaceae bacterium | reverse complement strand
GCGGGACCATCAGCAGCAGCGGCGACTGGGTCCTGCGACTGCGCGCAGGATGACGAGGGTTGGGTGGCGCGGGACGAGGTCCGCGGCGTTGGCGACTGGGTCCTGCGACTGCGCGCAGGACGACGAGGGTTGGGTGGCGCTGGCCTAGTGCGCGGAGGTGGCGGCGCGCGCCGCGGCCTCGACCTTCTCGCGCGGTCCCGCCACGAACACGTACTCGGTGTTCCGCAGGTGAGAAACCTTCCCCACCTTCTCGCCGGCGGGGTTGAACACGCCGATCTGGGCGCCCACGTACCGCTTGTAATCGAACTCGAGCATGCGCACGTCCTCGTGGCCGGCGCCGTGCAGGGTCTGCATCATCTGTTCGGCGGTGATCCAGGATTCGTCGTTGTACGAGATCAGCAGCACCTCCGCGCGCGCCCGCTCGATCACGCTGCGCATCGCCAGTGGCATCTCCCGCTTCTTGTTGAACACGGACTTCGAGGCGTCATCCCGCGCGTCCACCCGCTTGCATGCAACCCCGTAATGCTCGGGCGCATCCCAGCGGATCAGGGTCTCCCAGATGTGGTAGTTCGTGAAGTAGCGGTGCTGGTTGTACGGCGGATCGAGGTACATCAGATCCGTGCGCGGCAGCGAGTCCACCGTCTCCATCGCGTTGCCGAGCACGGTGACGCCCGGCCCCGCGAGAAGTTCGGGCCGCCGCAGTTCAAGATCCTTGTACGCGCGCGGCGCCCACTCCTTGAGGTACGCCATCTGCAGCCCGGTGGTGGAATCCACGCGATCCGCCGCCAGCATCAGGCTCGTGAGCAGGATCGGGTACAGCGACGTGCCCGCGTACCGCGCTTCGATCGCGTCCCGGATCGCGTCCACCCGCGCCCCGTTCTTCGGCTGAAAGTACCGCGATTCCTCACAGAACGTCTCGGTGAAGTACCCCGCCTTCCCGGGCAGCGCCTGAAGTTCGGCAAGAGCGTGGGCGAGTTCGTCGTCGTCGGTGGTGTTGGCATCCGTTGCGATGTAGCAGTCGCTGAGAATCGCCGAGTACGTGGCCAGATCCGCGGCGGTCACGAGTATCCCGCGGCGCTTGAACTCCTGCGCCACGCGGGTGGTGCCGGTGAAGAGGTCGACGGCGGTCCTGGCCCCAGTCGCGGCGGCCATGGCACCAAGCACGGGCACGAGTGTGCGCTTCGAGCCGAGGTACTTGATCACCTGCCCACCTTATGTGGGATTCGCGGGGTGGATCAGGGGCGGGCGCGCCAGAGGTGGCCGAGGTCCGTGCCGGGAGCGATCTCGCTTTCGCCGCTGCGCGTGAACAGCCGCGCCCCCGCCGCGATCCCGCCGAGCGCGCCGCCCGCGCCGTTCGAGGTGAGCCAGGTGCCCTCGCGCATCCCGAGCACGGGGCCGGGGTTCTCCTCGAGGTACTGCTGGATCCGTTCCTGCCGGGTCTCGCCCTGGTGGATGCTCGCCGGGTCCGGGTCAACGTAGTGCGGGTTGATCTGGAAGGGGACGAGGCGGAGGGCGTCGAAGCTGGGCGGCTCCACGATCGGCATGTCGTTCGTGGTGGAGATCTTTGGGCAGGCCACGTTCGTGCCCGCGCTCGAGCCGATGTACGGGACTCCCGCGCCGACGGCGTCCCGGATCGTCCCGATCAGACCCTCCTCGTGCAGGCGCTTGACCAGGCGGAACGTGTTGCCGCCGCCCACGAAAACCGCTCCGGAATCGCTCAGAACGTTGCGGGACTCGTGGACGCCGTGGGTTGTGACGCCGAACGGGGCGAGAGCCGCGGCCACGGTTGCCGTGTACGCGTCCAGGTCCGCGAGGGCGTAGGGGACGAACGCGACTGCCGCGACGCCGTCGAGCGTTTCAGCCAGGATCTCGCGTGCGTGCTCGAGGTACGCACGGCCGGGGGCGGTGGAGTTGGACAGGAGAAGTATGTGTGCCATGGCAACGAGGCTACGACACAACGAGGCTTCCGAGATGGCTAGGTAAATGGCTAGAATGGTGTTATGTCCGTGTACAACGTCTATGAGGCGCGCGATGCGCTCTCGCGGATCATCGCCGAGGCCCAAGGGGGAACCGAGGTGGTCATTGCCAAGCGTGGGCGGCCGGTGGTGCGGGTTGTGCCCGTTGAGGATGGCGCACGGCCAACGACCGGGGCGGGGCTCGCCGAGTGGTTCCGCGACCACCCGCTATCGGAGCGGCTCAGCACCACTCCCGACGAGGTTGATCGGCGCATCCGCGAGAACCGTGAGGCGTGGGAGTGATCTACCTCGACAGCTGCATCCTGATCTATGCCGTCGAGGAACGCGGTGAGCGTGGCGACCGGATTCGGGACGCACTCGCGTCGACCACCGAGTCGA
>JAKDIE010000052.1 GCA_030450655.1 Ruaniaceae bacterium | reverse complement strand
TGGGATAACTATAGGGAGTCGTCGGACAACTTTACAGTGGAAGCGAAGGATTGTGACGCATTTGTTATCAAACGATCACGTTCACTCACCAACGCCTGTCCTTGGCGCGTCATCAGCAGGGCCCGAGATCAACCAACCCGCGCGGGCGGCCCATTCGCGAGCGTCCTACGACGGGCGCGGGGAGCCAGCACCCGCGCGGTGTGGGAAGCCGCACGTTCCCTCGGCCTGGACGGGAGCGGCTGGGCTCGCGTGTGCGGCGGGCGCGCGGTGTGACGGGTTCGCTGGCGTTCCAGAGCCTGGATGCCGGCGGTCCTTGCCCGCGGAGACGGCGGGCGCGCGGCCCGACGGATTCGCAGGCGTTCCTGGGCCTGGATGGCAGCGAGCCTTGCCCGCGGGGCCAGTGTCACCGCCCCCTGGGGTGTCTCGGGAGGCGCCTCGGGGCTTATGGCTGCATATGGTGACTAAAGGAGCGTCTTTGGTCACGAGATGCAACCCGTTCTTCGAAAGGAGGGCTGGCAGGGGCCTTCGATCCTGATCGTGGCAGATATCGTACGATCCGAGTGGCCGAAGGGCTGATCGTGGCAGGAAACGTCAGAATAATGACGTTCTGTGCCACGTAGATGGCCCCAGGGCCTCGGACCGAACGAAAACTGCCACGATGACGAGAACCCGCAGCGCCAGGGGTGGCGCGGCCCCGAAAGGGAGCGAGATCGCCCCACCTCGAACCCCACTGCTCCCATCCAGGCAGAAGAACGCCTGTTAATACTCCCGGGAGTGGTGGCACAAGCCCCACGAGCAAGGCCCGCCGCCGTTCAGGCCGAAGAACACCTGCACTTCCCACCCTTTGTCAGTCCTGCGCGCCAGTTGCAGGACCCAGCCGCAAGAGTTGCGTGAGGATCCTGAGCCTGGGTCCCGCGACGCCGCTTCGCTCCGCGCGGGATGACAAAGGTGTGGGCAGGGCAGGATGACATCGAAGGTCCGCCAAGTGGGCGGCCCCGGCTCGGCTCACGCCTCGAGGTTGGCGATTCTCCAGCTCGCCTGGTGCGTGGCGCCGGGGGCGATCATGATCAGGCCGGTATCGAACGAGTAGTTGGCGTCATTGAAGGCGTCCGGCGCGCAGGTCATCGGCTCCACCGCGAGGCCGATCCGGTGCCCCGGCTGGGCCGGACCGCCTGGGAGATCCGCCGTGTGGATCTGCACCCACGGGCAGTCCTCGCCCCACGCCACCTCAACCCCCGTCCCGGAGGGATCGGTCACGCGCGCCGCCACCTGGCCCGCGGGAAGGCCCGTGTACGCGTGGTCGATCTCCACGGCACCGAGCACACGCGGCTCGCGGTAGTCAAAGCGCTCGGGGAAGTACGCGCCCACATCGTTCAGTGCCACTGGTGCGAGCCTGTCCGGCGTCACCTCGAGCACCTGCGAGGCAGGCGCCGAAAGCGTCCACGAATCCAGCGCACCCGGGCCAGCCACCACATAGGGGTGCGTTCCTGTGCCGTAGGGAGCGGCGTCGTCGGACTCATTGGTTGCCCGAACCACCTGGGTGAGGCCGTCCGCGCCGAGCGAGTACGTCACCTCAAGCCGAACGGACCATGGGTATCCGCGCTGCGGCACGATCCGCGTCACCAGGGTGACACTGTCCGATTCGTGCTCCGTGCACGTGAAGTCCTGCCAGCCGATGAGGCCGTGAATCGCGTGGAGACGCTTCGGCTCGGACAGCGCGAGCTGCTGCGTGGCGCCACCTGCCGTGTACACGCCGTCCACCACGCGGTTCGGCCACGGCGCCAACGTGAGGCCACGGCTCGCCGGCCGCACCTCGTCCGCCGCGAACGGCACCACGAGGTCCCGCCCCGAGTACGTCAACGCGCGCAACGCCGCCCCCACGCTCGCGATGTGCGCCTCGTAGTTGCCGGAGCGGAGCGGGTATTGCGAACCAGAGACGGGGATCATCACATTCCTTGCGCGAGACGGTAGTAAGCCTGGTTCCAGCGTAGTTCCTGCTGGAATCCGCGCACGGTGGTTCCGTCCTCAATCACCACGAGTTCGGTCTTGGCGATCTCGGCGAAGTCGCGGAACACCTCGATGCCCACGGCGTTTGACATCACCGTGTGATGCGCCGCGCCCGAGGCAAGCCAGCAGGCGGCCGATGTGGCGAAGTCCGGCTGCGGCTTCCAGATCGCGCGGCCCACGGGGAGCTTGGGCAGATCGGGGGCCACGATGTTCTCCACCACGTTCGCCGTGAGGCGGAACCGCTCACGCATATCGGTCATGGCGACGACGACGGCCGGGCCCGGGTCCGCAGTGAAGACGAGCCTCACGGGATCCTCCTTGCCGCCAATCCCGAGCGGGTGCACCTCGAGCCGGGCGCGCTGGGAGGAGAGGGACGGCGAGACCTCGAGCATGTGGGCGCCGAGGATCTTCTCGTCACCTTCCACGAGATCGTAGGTGTAGTCCTCCATCAGGCTCGCGCCGCCGGGCAGCCCCTCGCCCATGGCGTTCGCCACGCGCACCAGGATCGCAGTCTTCCAGTCACCCTCGGCGCCGAAGCCGTAGCCCTCGGCCATCAGGCGCTGCACGGCGAGGCCGGGCAGCTGCGGTAGTCGTCCAAGGTCCTCGAACGTGGTGGTGAAGGCGCCGAAGCCACCCTCCTCGAGGAACGAGCGCAGGCCGATCTCGATCGCCGCGCCATCCCGCAGTGACTGGGCCCGCTCCGCACCCGGCAGCAGCTCGGGCGCCACGTCGTAGCTCGCCACGTACTCCTCGATCAGCGCGTCGATCTGGGCGGGGGTGGCCGCATCCACGGCGTCGGCCAGCTCGTTCACACCCCAGGTGTTCACCTGCACGCCGAACCGTAGCTCTGCCTCCGTCTTGTCACCCTCGGTGACCGCCACGAAGCGCATGTTGTCCCCGAACCGCGCGAGCTTCAGCGTGCGCACGGCGTTCCAGCCGGCGCAGGCGCGCTGCCAGTCCTCGATCTGCTGGCGCGCCACCGGGTTGGAGACGTGCCCCACCACGGTCTTGCGCGCCACGCCGAGCCGGGTCTGGATGTACCCGAACTCGCGGTCGCCGTGCGCGGCCTGGTTCAGGTTCATGAAGTCGAAATCGATCTCGTCCCACGGCAGCTCCACGTTGGCCTGCGTGTGCAGGTGCAGCAGGGGCTTGCGCAACGTGTCGAGGCCCGTGATACAAATCTTGGCGGGGCTGAACGTGTGCATCCACGCGATCACGCCGATCACGTTATCGTCCGCGTTCGCGTCCAGCGCGAGCCTCCGAATCTCATCGGTCCCGGTGAGCACCGGCTTCCACTCAACGTTCACGGGTAGCCCGGCGAGCTGTGCGGCGATGCCCTGCGACTGCTCGGCCACCTGGCGCAGCGTCTCCTCTCCGTAGAGGTGCTGGCTGCCGGTGACAAACCAAACTGTCTTGCCGTCAAAGGCGGATGGGAGGGTCATGTTTTACTCCTGTGGGGTGGTTGTGGAAGGAAGAGCGGCGACGGCGGCCCGCTGTAGCGCCAGTCCGTCTTCGTAGCGGGCGAGGTGGGCAGCGAACCCGTGCACGTCCTCAGGCTCAGGGGCCAGCACATCAAGGGTTTCGTTGGCGAAAATCCGCTCGTTCAGGTACTGGCCGAGCGGCATCCGTGGGGCGTGCGCGAGGTACGAGGCGAGGACCGCGATCCCCCAGGCGCCACCTTCCGATGCACTGTGTCCCACGGCGACCGGGGCATCCAGGGCGGCGGCAAGGAAGCGCTGGGCCACGATTGGCGTGCGGAACACTCCCCCGTGCGCGAACATCTGATCGAGCGCCACGCCCTCACCCGCGAGGACGCGCATACCCAGCGCGAGCGTGGCATACATGCCATACAGGTGCGAACGCATCACGTTTGCCAAAGTGAAGCGGGACTCGGGCGTGCGCACGAACAAGGGGCGTCCCTCAGCGGTCCCGGCGATAGGCTCACCCGCCAGGTGGTTGTATGCGAAGAAACCACCGGCGTCGGGATCGCCGTGGAGCGCCTCCTCGAACAGGGTGTCATAGAGGGCCCCGGTGGGGGTCTCGTTGCCCAGCAGCCGCGCGAACTGCGCGAACATGCTCACCCACTCGGCCACCTCGCTGGCACCGTTATTGCAGTGGACCATCGCCACGGCATCCCCCGCAGGGGTGGTGACGAGATCGATCTCGTGGTGCACGGCCGTGAACGGGCGCTCCAGGACCACCATCGCGAAGATCGAGGTGCCCACCGAGACGTTCCCCGTGCGCGGGGCAACCGAGTTCGTGGCGACCATGCCGGTGCCCGCGTCCCCCTCAGGCGCACACAGCGGGATCCCAGGCTGCAGGGAACCGGACGGGTCCAGCAACGCGGCGCCCTCGGCCGTGAGCGTTCCGGCGTCCTGCCCGGCCAGCAGCACCTCAGGAAGAATCTCGCGCAGCGGAGCAGCCAGCACCGAACCGGCCGCCCGCGCGTCATACGCGGCCACCATGCCCTCGTCGAAGGTGCCAGCGGCGATGGGGAACATCCCCGAAGCGTCACCCACGCCGATCACTTTCCGGCCCGTCAGTCGCCAATGCACGTACCCCGCCAGAGTGGTCATGAAGCCCAACTCTGCAACGTGCGCCTCGCCGTCGAGCACCGCCTGATGCAGATGCGCGATCGACCAGCGATGCGGGATGTTCACCCCAAACAACTCGGTGAGCTCCGCGGTCGCCGCACCAGTGTTCGTGTTACGCCACGTACGGAACGGCACCAACAGTTCCCCACGCGAATCGAACGCCAAGTAGCCGTGCATCATCGCCGAAACACCGATCGCACCGAACGTCGTGGGCCGCACCGAATACTGGGCCTCGATCTTCTCAAGCAGCGCGCCCACGGCCGCCTGGACACCGCTCCACACATCCTCAAGCGGGTAGGACCACAGGCCGCCCACCAGCCGGTTCTCCCAATCGAAGCCGCCCGTGGCAAGCACCTCATTCGGGTCCTCACCCACCAGACATGCCTTGATGCGCGTCGAGCCAAGCTCGATACCCAGCGACGTGCGGCCCTGCAGAATCTCCTCCCGGGCGCTCACTTCTCTCGCCGATCGTCCGAGGGTTGGCCGTACACATTCTGGTAACGATCGAAATAGCGGTCCACCATCGCCTGCGGGATCGGAATCGGCTCACCCAACTGGCGCGCGACATGAACCGTGCGCGCCACGTCCTCACACATCACCGCCGCCTTCACCGCATCCTTCGCCGTCACCCCAATCGTGAACGGGCCATGATTCTGCATCAACACCGCACGCGAACGATGCCCACGCAACGTCTCCACGATCCCCTGCCCAATCGAATCATCCCCAATGATCGCCAGCGGCCCCACAGGAATCGGCCCACCAAACTCATCCGCCATCCCCGTAATCACACACGGAATCTCCTCACCACGCGCCGCCCACGCACACGCATACGTGGAATGCGTATGCACCACCCCACCCACCTCCGGCATGTTGCGGTACACGTACGCGTGCGCGGCAGTATCGGACGACGGCGACCTCTCCGAACCCTCAGAACCCGGGATCACGTTCCCATCAAGATCACACAGAATCATGTTCTCCGGCGCAAGATCGTCGTAGGAGACGCCAGAAGGCTTGATCACAAACAGATCCGTTCCCGGAACCCGGCCCGAGACGTTACCGCCGGTCCAAATCACCAATCCGTACCGGACAAGCTCCGCATGAAGACGCGCCACATCCTCGCGGACTGCGCGGATTGCCTGATCCATGGTGTTCTCACTTCCTCGTGGTGGGCGCAGGGCGGATCTCCGTACGCATCTAAATGTTAGCGCTCACTAAGTGTGAGCACAACCACCTTTGGCATCACGTCCAAGAATTCATCTGAGTGGTGCTCCCTCGCGAATTCCGTTACCAAATCGTAATCAACGACACTGGACAAACTTGATGTTATCGCTAACATTGAACCTCAAAGGACAATCACCGTAACGGCGATCACACGGTCCATCGCAAGTCCCTCGGCACGGTGCCGAGGCTTTTCAAGGAGGAAAATATGCACATCCGCAAGGGCTTCCGCCGGACCGCTATGGCGGCTGTGGCGAGCTTGGCAATGGTGTCTCTCGCGGCCTGTGGTGGCAGCGGAGACGGCGGCGGGGATGACGCCGGGAATGCCGGTGGCGACGACGGCGATCTGATCCGCGTTGGATACTCGCAGCTCGGCGCCGAGTCCGGCTGGCGCACGGCGAACACCGAATCGGTCAAGGCCTCCCTCACCGAGGAGAACGGCATCGACCTCACGTTCGTGGATGCTCAGCAGAAGCAGGAGAACCAGATCAAGGCCCTGCGCGACTTCGTGGCACAGGACATGGACGTCATCGCATTCTCGCCGGTCATCGAGACCGGATGGGACGAGGTGCTCCAGGAGATTAAGGATGCCGGCATCCCCGTGATCCTCGTGGACCGCTCCGTGGACACCACGGTCGAAGACGCCTACATCACGCACATCGGTTCGGATATGTGCTCCGAGGGTCGCATGGCCGGCGAATGGGTCGCGGCGAACCACCCGGACGCCAAGATCTTCGAGCTCCAAGGCACCATGGGTTCAGGCCCGCAGATCGAGCGCCAGCGCTGCTTCGGCGAGGTCGTGGGCGAAGAAAACATCATCGGCCAGGCTTCGGGTAACTTCACCCGCGCAGAAGGCAAGACCGCGATGGAAGCCGCTCTCCAGGCGTACCCAGACATGACCCTGCTCTTCGCACACAACGATGACATGGGTCTGGGCGCCGTCGAGGCCATTGAAGCAGCCGGAAAGGTTCCCGGCGAGGACATCATCATCGTCACGATCGACGCAGTCCGCGATGGCCTCCAGGCCCTCGTCGATGGCAAGTTCAACTTCGTGGTCGAGTGCAACCCGGTGTTCGGCGATCAGCTGGTGGATCTTGTCACCCGCGTTGCCGCTGGCGAGGAGGTCGAGCCGAAGACGATCGTTATCGACGCCACGTTCGACCAGACCATCACTCAGGCGGACGTTGACGCACGCCTCTACTAGTAGGTAAGCCTCACTCAAGTATCCGTGCGGCCCGGCTGAGGCCGGGCCGCACGGTCGTCTCAAGGAAGAGAAGGACCATGGCCTCAGGAAGTGCCACCGCCCCAATCGTGCAGATGACAGGCATCTCCGTGATCTTTCCCGGAGTTCGGGCCCTCGAAGGAGTCGACTTCCGGCTCTTCCCTGGCGAAGTTCACTCCCTCATGGGTGAGAACGGTGCAGGAAAGTCAACCCTCATCAAAGCCCTGACGGGCATCAACCAACTCGCTGCCGGATCGATCACGGTCGGCGGCGTGCCGTATCACTCGGCAGGTCCCGAAGACGCGCAGGCTGCCGGTATCTCCACCGTGTACCAAGAGGTCAACCTCTGCGGAAACATCACCGTGGCCGAGAACATCATGCTGGGCCACGAGATCCGCAAGGGCCCGTTCATTGACTGGCGCGCCACCCGCAAGGTCGCCACCGAGCTGTTGACGCGCATGCACCTGGACATCGATCCGCGCTCGCAGCTCTCCTCCCACACGATCGCCGTCCAGCAGCTCTGCGCCATCGCCCGCGCCCTCGTCACCGATGCCCGCGTGCTCATCCTGGACGAGCCCACCTCCTCACTCGATCGCGACGAGGTCGCCGAACTCTTCACCATCATCCGCGAACTGCGCGATGAGGGCGTCGCCATCCTCTTCGTCTCTCACTTCCTCGATCAGATTTACGAGATCTCCGATCGCATGACCGTGCTGCGCAACGGCCGCTTCGTGGGAGAGGAACTCACGGCAAACCTGCCCCGCCGCGATCTCATCTCGATGATGGTGGGACGCACGATCTCGGAGCTCGCCGATATTGAGCAGGAGGCCGACGACGCCGCCACGGACCTC
>JAKDIE010000051.1 GCA_030450655.1 Ruaniaceae bacterium | reverse complement strand
TCCCACTCAGCCTTGCCGCGCGCCAGGGCAATCTTCACCTTGGCACGCCCGTCCACGAAGTAGAGTTCAAGCGGCACGATCGTGTACCCCTTTTCCCGCGTGCGGTGCCACAGCTTCCCGATCTCCTGCTTGTGGAGGAGAAGCTTCCGCTTACGTTTGGGCGCATGGTTGGTCCATGTCCCTTGAGAATACTCAGGGATGTTCACCCCTTGAAGCCAGGCCTCGGCGCCGTCGATCTCCACCCAACCTTCGTTGAGGGATGCCCGCCCAGCACGCAGTGCCTTCACCTCGGTGCCCTGCAACACGATCCCCGCTTCGAAGGTGTCATCGATGTGGTACTCGTGTAGCGCCTTCTTGTTGCGCGCAACGACGGAGTCGCTCGTGGACTTCTTAGCCATGACACTCCTCCTCACGTTGACGGCACGGCGGCTCACAGTCTAGGTCACTGCGGCGGGAGGACTCTAATGATTTAGCGGATGATGCCCATCGGGTCCACGGGCACGCCGTTCTTCCAGATCTCAAAGTGCACGTGGCAGCCGGTCACCTTTCCCGTGGCGCCGGTGTAGCCGATCACCTGCCCCGCAGAGACGGACTGCCCCGCACTCACGGCGAAACTCGAAAGGTGGTTGTACACCGTGATGTAGCGGTTCCCGCCGATCGTGCCGTTGTTGATGAGGACCTGGTTGCCGTGAGTGCCATTGCCGACGGCGCCCCGGACGGCCGAGACCGTTCCTGAGGCGGACGAGTACTGCGGGTTGCCGCACGCGCTGCGGAGGTCCACGCCGTTGTGCATGAGCCATCCCCCAGTGATCGGGTACACGCGGTAGCCGAACGCGGACGTGACGATCAAGGGACCCGAAACCGGAGCGCCGAGCCCCGTGGAGGACGACGCCGAGCCGGAGCCGCTCGATGAACCGCTCGACGAGCCACTTGAGGAGGAACCTGCCGCGCTTTGCTGCTGCTTCAGGCGCTCTTCTTCAGCCTTGCGCTGACGCTCCCGCTCTTCTGCATCGAGCCGCTGGATCTCCGAGGAGAACGAGCTGTTATCGGACTCGATCCGTGCCGCCTGGGCCTGCGCGGCATCCTTCTGATTCTCCAGCGCCGCCGCGTACTCCTGCTGCTGAACCACCAAGTTCTCGATCTCGCGCTTCCGTTCCTCCGCGACGATCCGTGCCTCATCCGCAGCAACCACCGCGGCGTCCGCCTCCACCTTCAGTTCTTCGATGCGTTCGGCTACCGCAACTTGGCGGGCCTCCGCGTTGCGCAGGATGGCATCAAGATCGTTGAGGTCCGTCAGCGCGGAAGTCTGCGAGCGAACGGCCGATTCCATTGCCGAATACTGGGAGAGGAAGTCCTTCGACGACGACGTGGACAGCACCAGCGCCGTTGGCGAAAGTGCCATGCCATTTTGGTAGGTGGTGCGCGCCAGTTCGCCAAGCGAACCGTGTGAACTCTCTATCTGCGCAGTCGCCTCGGCGATCTCTTCGTCGAGTTCCACGAGTTCATTCTGTGCAAACTCGAGACGCGCGGCGGTCTCCTCTTGCACCCGGATCGCGCTCGCGAGAGCCTCCTCTGCGGCTAGCAGTTCCTCACGCGCCAGCGGCAAGCGGCTCTTCGCCGCCTCGAGCGCCAGGTACGTTGCCTGCAGCTCCGCATCGAAGCCTTCGAGCTCGGACTCCAACTGCTCGAGTTGGGCATTGTTCTCGTTGATCTGACCGCGTAAATCGTCACGCTCGTCCGCGCCCGCCGAGACGGCCACGCCAAGTGAAAGCACCAATGCGGCGGTCACTGCAATAAATCGCTTCATCATCAAACCTTCGTGTATCGCCCGAGTGTAAGGAATGACGAGATGACGGCGAGGAGTATCGCCGCGAGTGCCAAGAATGGCGCGATAAGGAGCACATCTCCAGTGTCCACGAAACGGATCAATGGCGCACCCTCTGCGAGCCATCCTTGAACCCCGTACGCGACACCGAACCATAGTCCGCCCACGGCGAGCGCCGCCCCAAGGAGCGCGGCCACTGCGCCCTCGAGCATGAACGGGAGTTGGATGAGCGAGTTAGAGGCACCCACGAGGCGCATGATCGAGGTCTCGCGTTTGCGGCTCATCGCCGAGAGCCGAATCGTGGTCGTAATGAGGAGTACTGCCGCCACCACCATGA
This sequence comes from Ruaniaceae bacterium, assembly GCA_030450655.1. Taxonomy (GTDB): domain Bacteria; phylum Actinomycetota; class Actinomycetes; order Actinomycetales; family Actinomycetaceae; genus KH17. Next base: position 5,761 of record JAKDIE010000051.1, on the reverse strand, counting down.
TCAGGCCGAGGCCGACAGCCACGAGCGTTGCACGGTTCATCACCGTGAAGAGCGGTTCGAGCGTTTCGCGCTGATCGATCACCGTGTCCACGCCGGCGACACCGGAAAGCTCATCGGCGATCACCTCGAATTGTTCCGGGTTCACGAGCTTGACGCGGAACGAGTACTGCATCTGCTCTGGGGTGACGGATGAGACCCACGGCGAATCCGCGAGCATCTCCACGAGGTTCTCGTATGCCTGCTCGGGGGTTTCGTCGAACACGTCATCCACGAAGGCCGCCATCGCATCCGAACGCAAGATGGCCTCGACGTTCTCCAACTGCTCGGGAGTCACGGCACCGGTAGCGCAGGCGGGGTTCGAGGAACGCTCCGGGCACATGAAGACGCCCACCTCGACGCGGTCATACCAGGCGTCCTTCATGTTGTTCACCTGGAACTGGAGAAGGATCGCGGCCCCCACAAAGAACAGCGAAATGAACGTCACGAGCACGACGGCGATCGCCATGGCCGCGTTTCGACGGAGACCTGTGGCGACCTGAGAGAGGACAAAGCGAAAGCGCATGGCTACCGACCACCCTCATAGACGCCGCGGTCCTGATCGCGCACCACGACGCCGTCGACCAGCTCGATCACGCGTTTGCGCATCTGATCGACCACTTCGTCATCATGCGTGGCCATCACGATGGTGGTACCGGTCCGGTTGATGCGATCGAGGAGGCGCATGATGCCCACGGAGGTCTTTGGGTCAAGGTTGCCGGTGGGCTCATCGGCCAGCAGCAGGGCTGGCCTGTTTGCGAACGCACGCGCAATAGCGACGCGCTGCTGCTCGCCGCCGGAGAGCTCGTGCGGCATGCGCCGTTCCTTCCCTTCGAGACCCACGAGTTCGAGGACCTCAGGAACGGTGGTCTTGATGTGGTGCCGGGGCTTGCCGATCACCTGAAGCCCGATCGCGACATTCTCGAAGACGTTCTTGTCACTCAAGAGGCGGAAGTCCTGGAACACGGCGCCGATCTGGCGGCGCAGGTGTGGGACTTTACGGTTGGAGACGTGCCGCAGATCGCGGCCGAGAGCGAAGACCTGGCCGGAGGTGGGCCGCTCCTCGCGCAAAACAAGGCGGAGGAACGTCGATTTCCCGGACCCGGAGGCGCCCACAAGGAACACAAACTCGCTGCGCTCGACCTCCACGCTGACATCGTCAAGCGCGGGTCTGGCGCCTCGTTGGTACACCTTCGAGACGTTCTGGAATCGAATCACGATCAACCATCTGACCGGGGTCGAGGGTGGGGAAGGACTCCCGCCGGTCCCGCTAAGCCTAAAGGCTCGCTTGAGGGTGGTGAAATCGACACGCCTAACCAGGCCGCGAGCGTGCCTTGCATGATCGCCGCCGCACTGCGAAACGAAGGATTCTCACTGCGAGAAAAGTGGATCGACGAGAACAGCCTGTCGAGGGCCATCCAGACGTCCCTGCGGGCCGCCAGGTCCGTTGCGTCGCGGCCGTGGATGCCTCGCGCGGCGCAGTAGCGTGCAACGAGCGCGGCCACCTGCGCATCATCCAGCGGCACGTACCACGGGCCCCCGAAGCTCTGGCCGCCGATGAGCGCAAGGTCCCGGGCGACGTCGTGCACCTCGGCCCACTCCCAATCGATGAAGGCCGGCCCATCGCCTGAGAGAAGAATGTTGCTGGCCACGAGATCGCCATGGATGAGCGCTACCTCGCGGACGCGATCGAACGCACCGGCGCGGGCCTGCACGAACTCGTCCACCGCCGTGACCAAGCGCGCCACGGGTTCGGCTGCCAGAGTCTCCGGCGCCACCGCACGCCAGTGCGCCATGGAGCCCTCGTACCATTCGATGCCCGACGACGACCCCGGCCGGGACGTGGCGGCATGAAGCCGGGCGGCGAGATCGATCACCGCGTCCACATTGCCCAGCGTCCACTTATCCGGAGAACGCACCTCACCAGGGACGAAGGAGAGCACGAGATAGGGCGCGCCGAGAGGATTGGAGGGATCGCCGTCGAACGTCCACAGCCGTGGCGCCAAGCCCAGGCCCTCCGCTTCGCGGAGAGCTGCCGCCTCCTGCTCGATCGGTTTGGGCATATCGGCGCGCCTGGCGACGCGCGCCACGAGGGGTGGAAGTGCGCCCGCCGCGTCCGCGATCAACCAGGCGTCGAAGCTCTCGCCGTGTCCCACCGCACGAACGGACCGCGCGCGGGGATCCCAGCCCGGGATCGCGAGTGCGGCGAGGGCCCGCTCCACCGCGGCGCTACTCCTGGTCCTGCTGGCGGCGCCAGCGGATGCCCGCGTCGATGAACCCGTCGAGATCGCCATCGAACACCGAGGACGTGTTCCCCACCTCGTGCTCGGTGCGCAGATCCTTGACCATTTGGTAGGGGTGCAACACGTACGAGCGCATCTGATCTCCCCACGAGGCCTTGACGTTCCCCGCGAGCGCCTTCTGCTCGGCGCGCTCCTGCTCCTGGCGCAGCAGCAGGAGGCGAGATTGGAGCACGCGCAGGGCTGCCGCGCGGTTTTGGATCTGGGACTTCTCGTTCTGCATCGAGACCACGATGCCGGTGGGGATGTGGGTCATTCTCACCGCAGAGTCCGTGGTGTTGACGGACTGCCCGCCGGGGCCAGAGGAGCGGAAGACGTCCACCTTGATCTCGGATTCGGGGATCTCGACGTGATCGGTCTGTTCGATCAGGGGAATCACTTCGACGGCGGCGAAGGATGTCTGGCGGCGGCCCTGGTTATCGAACGGCGAGATTCGCACGAGCCGGTGGGTGCCGGCCTCGACCGAGAGCGTGCCGAAGGCGTAGGGGGCGTTCACCTCGAAGGTGGCGGACTTGATGCCAGCTTCTTCCGCGAACGAGGTGTCGAGGACCTTCGTGGCGTAACCGCGGCGCTCGGCCCAGCGCAGGTACATGCGCAGCAGCATCTCGGCCCAGTCCGCAGCGTCCACTCCTCCGGCACCCGAACGGATCGTCACCACGGCGTCCCGTTCGTCGTAGGGGCCGTTGAGGAGGGTGCGGACTTCCATCTGCGACAGGGCGTCCTGCAAGGTGGCGAGATCTCGCTCGGCCTCGGCGAGCGTATCGGCGTCGTCCTCTTCCTGCGCCATCAGCGCGAGAGTCTCGACGTCATCGATCCGCGCCTCCATCGCGTTCAGGCGCTCAAGTTCGCCTTGGGCGTGCGAGAGCTGTGAGGTGACCTGTTGCGCGGCGTCCGGGTCATCCCACAGATTCGGCGCCGAGGCCTCCTCGGATAGCTCGGCGATGCGCCGCGCGATCGCGTCTGGATTCATCACCGCGCGAATCGACGCATAGGTGGAGCGGGCGGATGCGATCTCGGCCGAGAAGTCAGTGGACACCGTTCAAGGTTACGCGAAGCGCGGGCGAAGCTGCGGGCGCGGGCCAAGGAGGAAGAGTCCGAGCGCGATGATGAGCATGCTCAGCGCCACGCCGGCGAACGCGATCGTCCCGCCGCCGAATATTCCCACCAGCGGGGAGAGGAACCCACCCATCGCCGCCTGCATCGCGCCCATGAGCGCGGCGGCGGAACCTGCGCGATGCCCCTGCTCTGCGAGCGCGAGAGAGGCTCCGTTCGGCATCGCCATAGAGTTGATGAACAGGAGGGTGGCGGTGCAGATCGCGAACGTCCACATCCCCACGAGCCCGAGGAGCGCCAGGACGAGGAGGATGACGGCGACGAACACCTCGGCGATCAGCGCCACGAGGAGAATCCACGGGGAGCCCGCGCGGTACACGAGGCGCGAGTTGAGCTGGGACGCGATGATGATCGCCACCCCATTGACCGCGAAGACGGCGGCGAACTGGCCCTCACTCAACCCAAAGTCCTCTTGGAAGGTGAACGACGCCGATGAGATGTAGGCCATCAGCACCACCATCGCAAAGGCCGGGACGAGCGCGAGCCGCATGAAGGACCAATCCCGCAGGAGGGCCCAGTAGGAGCGGAAGAGCGGCTCCCCACGTTGGATACGGCGCTCGCGCGGCAGGGTCTCGGGAAGGAAGCGCCACACGCCGAAGATCATCGCAAGCCCGATGACCGCGAGGACCGCGAAGACACCCCTCCACCCCCAGTGGACGGCGATGAAGCCACCCACGGCGGGCGCCAAAATGGGCGCAGCCGAGACCACCATCATGTTGCGTGAGATACCGGCGGCCACCGCAGGGCCCGAGAAGCGATCGCGGATCACGGCCATGGCGGCCACGGACGCGGAGGCGTTTCCCGCACCCTGGAGCAAGCGGAAGATGAGAAGTGCGTACACCGACGGCGCGAGCATGCACGCGATCGACATCGCCACGTGCAGTCCCACACCCCAGAAGAAGGGTAGCCGCCGCCCGAAGCGGTCCGAGATCGGGCCGTTCACGAGTTGGCCCACGGCGCCGCCGATCAGCGTGGCGGAAATGGTGCCCTGGACGAGGGCCTGCGTGGTGCTCAGGTCCATGGCGATCTGCGGCATCGACGGCAGGTACATGTCCATCGTGACCGCAGGGATGGCAGCCATCGCTCCAACGAGCAGGCTGAATCTAACGGAGGGGCGATCGTTTGGCACGTACCGAAGTCTAGGCGTGATTCGCTCGGCCTCGACAGTGTCTCTCACCACCGCGCATGAGGCTTACTCCCCCGCGCGGGCCTGCGCGGTGACTGTGAGTTGCACGAACCGCGGCAGGTTGACGAGTGAGGGGATGAGGATCACGTCCGCGCGGCGGGTGAGCGTCACAACGGCGGTGCGGCCGTCCGGCGAGCCCGTGGGTGCGGTGACGGAGGCTCCGGCGATGCCAATGCTTGCACCGTGCGCCGCGAGGTAACGGGCCGCGGCGTCCGCTACCTCCGGGTTCGTCAGCCGCACCTCGCCGTTGGGGTCCTCAAAGTACGTCTGGGAGAGCTGGGAGGCGGCATCCGCGGCCATCATGTCCGCAGCGGACTGGAGGGTCTTCCGATCCAGGTAGAGAGCGGAGACCGAGACCACCACGAACACGAGCGCCAACGCCACCACCGCCAGCCCGATGGTGAGAACCGCGATCTGGCCGTCATCGTCGCGGCGCATCAACGCTCCCGGAAACGATCGACGACGCCCGTGGAGCTCGCCGAGATCGGCACCGTTGCGCGTTCCACGAGGAAGCTCGGAAGCAGCGGCAGCGGAACGCGGGCCGAGACCGTGACGTGGACGAGGGACCCGGGCTCGTCGCAGCCTGCGGCCTCACACGTCACGGTGACCAGCGGCGCCACACCGATGGAGAAGTCCTCAAATGCCAAGGCTACGCCGGATTCGACGCTGCGGGTGGCGCCGGCGGGATCTGTGGTGGTGGCGAGCACTCGCGCGGCGTCACGGGCGGCCCCGGCGGCGGCGAAGCTGGCACCCTGAATCGTGAACACGGCAAGCACCAGGTACACGATTGGGATCAGCAAGAGAAGCGTGAGCATCAGGAATTCGACGGCGGCCGAGCCCTCGTCGTCGGGCCTATTCACAATCGCTCCTCGTCTACCGCACGGCCGGAGACGGTCAGGACGCTGGACGGGCCGTAGAGCCACACGAGTGGCAGCGGGGCGCGCACCGTCACGGAGAGGATCGGTACACCATCGGCCTCGCCCCGTGCGGCAACCACATCGGCCGCGTACCGGGCGTCGATCGACATCGCGATGAGGGAGCGAGTGCGCGCAACCGCCTGGGACGAGTCATTTCCGGCGAGCGCGCCGTACCGTGCACCCTCGGCAGCAGAGTCGATCAGAACGTT
>JAKDIE010000330.1 GCA_030450655.1 Ruaniaceae bacterium | reverse complement strand
GTGGCGAGACGGGTGGCAGGGCCAAGCGTCGAGAGAGTAGCGGCGGCGGTCAGCACCTTGGTGGAGGAGGCAGGGGGCATCGGGACGGAACCGTTGTTGTCCGCGATCACGTCCCCGCTGGCGCCGTCGATCACGGTGACTCCCACAAGCCCACCAAGGGTGCCGCTGGTCACGAACGAATCGACCGCAGCGTTGACGTCTCCCGCCGGGGCTGGGGACGCCGAGGAGAGGAGTTCGGGGGCGGATCGCTCCGCGGGAACGACGTGCGGGTAAGGGGCCGGATCGGGGATGGCGGGACGTGAGGTGAGGACCCCGGGAGCAATATCGAGCACGTCGAGGGTCAAATATGCGCCCCCAAGAACGAGAGTTGTGGCGGTCAGTGCCGCGATGAGTCGTTTCCCCATAACCTCGTGGTGTTCCCGTCCTGTGAAATCCCTTCAACCACACTAGTGTGGGTACCAGCATTATTAATGGAGCGAAGGGCCGTGCCGTGGAGTTTGATGTCACGATCGAGATCCCAAAGGGAAACCGAAACAAGTACGAGGTGGATCACGAGACGGGGCGGATCCGCCTGGACCGGATGCTGTTCACCTCGACGCGGTATCCCGATGATTACGGGTTCATCGACGACACGCTGGGGGAGGACGGCGATCCACTCGATGCACTCGTGCTCCTAGAGGAGCCCACCTTCCCCGGGTGCGTGATCCGTTGCCGCGCCCTCGGCATGTTCCGTATGAAGGATGAGATGGGCGGCGACGATAAGGTGCTGTGCGTCCCAGTGGGGGACCAGCGGGCATCGTGGCGTACGCAGATCGAAGACGTTTCGGAGTTCCACCGCCTAGAGATCCAGCACTTCTTCGAGGTCTACAAGGACCTGGAGCCCGGCAAGTCGGTCGAGGGTGCCCACTGGGTGGGCCGCGACGAGGCCGAGTTGGAGATCGCGCGCTCCTACAAGCGCGCAGAGGATGAGGGATACAACTCCCACTAACGCCGTCCGTCGTCCCGCAGCATCGAGGGTGGTCACAGATGGAGGGCTTTGGCGCGTCAGAGGGGCGAAAATGCCCCATCTGTGACCACCCGGAAGTGGTGGGGGCGGACTGCATGGCGAGGAATCGTGACTGATCTCGAGTGGAGGCTCTCAGCGCGGCGCGCGGCGCAGTTGGCGCCCGCTGGTCGAACCACGTCGCCGGCGCGGATGCGTGGGCTCGTGCACTCGTTGCGCGGGGCGGCGGCTGAGGCGCTCCCGCTCGTGGGTGAGATCACGGGGCTCGGCACTGCGGCGCGACGAGCCGCGAGCAACCCCGTCTACGTGGTGGATCGCGCGCGCTGGGCGGAATCGAACGCGCGCACCTTCTCGGTGCTCGCCGGCGCCAGTCTCAGTGACGGGAGCGCGCTGAGTTCGCGCACTACGGCGGAAGAAATCGGCATTGTCCTCGCCCTGCTCTCGCCGCGGGTGCTCGGTCAGTTCGATCCTTTCGCCGGTTCTCGCCTCCTCCTGGTGGCCCCGAACATCCTCACTGCTGAGCGCGCGCTGGCGCTCGACGCGATGGATTTTCGCCTCTGGGTGTGTCTCCACGAGCAGACCCACGCGGTCCAGTTCGCCGCCGCGCCGTGGCTCGCCGCATACATGTCGGAGCGGATCGGGGCGCTCACGAGCCAGGTCGCCGAAAGGGACGGTAGTTCCCTGATCGCGGACGTGGCAGCGACTCTGAAAGGTGCCGTGCGGGAGGGTGCGGGTGCTGACCTCATTTCGGGAGCCCTGACGCCGGCAGAGCGAGAAGAGTTCGATTCGCTGATTGCCCTCATGAGCCTGTTGGAGGGCCACGCGGATGTGGTGATGGACGAGGTCGGCCCAGAGAGGATCCCAGGGATTCGGCGCATCCGTGCGCGCTTCAACCAACGCCGTGAGGGTTCCGGGGGGATCAACGGCGCCGTTCGCAAGATGCTCGGCCTCGACCTCAAGCTTGCCCAGTACCGCGACGGCGCCGCGTTCGTCCGCGGCGTCATCTCCGAGACAGGGCACGAGGGACTCAACGCCGTGTGGCGTGATGCTGCGAACCTGCCCACGCCGGCGGAGATCGCCGATCCCGCGCTTTGGCTCGCTCGGGTGCCCCGGTGACTCTGCGCGGCCGCACCCTCGTCATCCTGCGCGAAGTCGTAGGATCCAGGGCCTGCCGATCACCAGAGGTTCGTCCATCGGAATCCGCAAAACTGCGCACCACGGCGAAGGTGCTGGTGGCGTCGTAATGCCTGGGCCCCATCGAGCCGTCTCGGCGGCGCGCAACGCAGTAGCCGTCCTCGACTTGCCCGCGGGCGCGCGCGTGATCGCGGGGGTCTCGGGCGGGGCGGATTCGCTGGCGCTCGCTGCGG
>JAKDIE010000329.1 GCA_030450655.1 Ruaniaceae bacterium | reverse complement strand
GAAGGGACTCGAACCCCCAACCTTCTGATCCGTAGTCAGATGCTCTATCCATTGAGCTACAGGCGCAACGCTTGCCTAGCTTACCCGCTCGCTGCCCCGCGCTCCAACTGCGCAGATATGACAGTCGGCACAGATCGCGATGACGTGCACGCACGTTGGTCCGCGCAGGGACCTCAGAGCTGAATTCCGAGCACCAACGGGCCCAGCGTCAGAGTCGTCAGCGTGATCAGCACGATTCCGATCAGGTTCAGCCAAATCCCAGCCCGCATCATGTCCGGGATGTCGATGTATCCCGTGCTGTAGGCGATGGCGTTGGGTGGGGTCGCCACGGGGAGCATGAACGTGCACGTCGCGGCGAGCGCCACGGGCACCACGAGGAGCATCACGTCGCTCCCGATTCCCACTGCCACCCCGCCGAGCACGGGTAGGAATGTGGCGGCGGTGGCCGTGTTCGATGTGAGTTCCGTCAACGCCATCACGAGGGTTGTCACGGCCAGCACCAGGATCACCACATGGAAGCCTTCGATCCCCTTCGAGATGTCCCCGATCCACATGCTCAAGCCGCTCGTCGTGAACGCCGCCGAGAGGGAGAGCCCACCACCGAACAGCAGCAAGATGTCCCACGGAACGCCCCGCGCGGTCTTCCCGTCGAGAAGCCGCCCGCCATCCACCGGGATGAGGAAGAGCAGCACAGCAATCACCATTGCGATCAACTCATCGGTCACCCCCAGATGCCTGAAGAATGTGGGCAGGAGCAGCCACGAGAGCGCAGCGAGCACGAAGACTCCGCCTACTAACTTCTCGCCTTTGGACATCGGCCCCATCTTCGCCAGTTCGCGCGAGATGAGTTCTTGGCCACCGGGGACCTCGTCGATCTCCGGCTTGAAGAGCACGTTCACGAGCAGGAACCACGCGAGCAGGAGGTATGCCCAGGCCATCGGGGCGGCGAAGAGGAGCCACTGCCCAAACGTCAGGGTGATGTCGTAATTGTCCACAAGATACGCCCGCAGGAGCGCGTTAGGAGGGGTCGAGATCAGGCTCGATGTGGCAACGATCGAGGCGGAGTATGCGATCCCCAGCATCATCGCCTTGCTGAAATTCGAGTGGAGAAGATCGATCCCCTTCGTCTTCCCGTCAACGAGGTGGAGGACCGAGAGCCCGATGGGGAGCATCATGATGGCGGTCGCCGTATTCGAGACCCACATCGTCACGAGGCCCGTGGCGATCATGAAACCAAGGATGATCATCTTCGGCTTGGTGCCCACGAGCCTGACGACGACAAGGGCGATCCGGCGATGGAGGTGCCACTTTTGCACGGCTGCTGCGAGGAAGAACCCTCCCAGGAACAGGAAGATCGTGCCGGAGGCGTAGGGCCGCGCCGTCTCGGCGAAGGTCTGCGTTTGTGCCAGCGGGAAGATGATGAGTGGCAGGAGCGCTGTCCCGGGTAGCGGGATCGCCTCCGTCACCCACCACGTGGCCATCAGTACCCCCGTGGCGGCGGTGAGTTTGAGACCGTGGGCCGTGAAGCGCTGTGTGCCGTCGTCGTTCAGTGCCTCCACCAACGATCCGGTCAGTTGATCGGGCATCGCAATATAGGCGAGCATGGCAAGCGCGAGGCCGATGAAGATGCCCCGCAGCCGCCGTTCGTTCCGCACTCGGGTGCGCTCCGAATCGGAGGTCACAGGGGGCTTTCTGGCACTACTGCCCGATCGGCCCATGCGTGCACATCCTCTGGGTTCGCGGCCGTCGCGGGGGGTGGGGTTGTGTTGCGGGTGAACGACGTCGATCAACCTGTGGACCAGACGGCGGTGAAGTAGCCCGCCTCCATTTTATGGGAAGGCCATCCTCGACGGGCCCGATTCGCCAGCGGAACCGTTAGACCGGGCGCGAAAACCTGCGCCAGATACGCGTGTGGGGCCCACATCGATGATGCAGGCCCCACACGTTCCGTTTCGGTGATCCGGGAACGGGAGCTACCCGCTGCCCCGGTATAACGACTCGGGCCCCAGGCACCACCTGGGACTTGCTCGCAGCCTCAACAGCGGCCGCTGTGAGACTTCCCGATACGTCGTACGGCCCTCGAGCGAGGCCACCGCGTTCATGTGCACGGCTCGTCCAGCTACCATCCGGCTGGTTCTCGTACGACGAAGCTCTATTTGATTGAACATCTATTCTAACAGACGCGTACGCCAGATCATTCCCGGGCATACGTGAGACGGACCATAGCGCGGCCGCAGCCACCGATCGTTACGGCGGCCGGAGGAGGCCTCGCTCGTGTCCTCGCGGGCGGTGAAGTGCCGGCACACCGCCGCACGATGTCCCGGCACTTCACACACCGGAGACCGTGGGATTTTAACCCACCGAAGGGCAGA
>JAKDIE010000050.1 GCA_030450655.1 Ruaniaceae bacterium | reverse complement strand
AGCGAAAGGCCGAGCCACACACGAACCAGCACGTGATCGGGCGGACTGCCGGGCGTTTACCACTCCGGTGAGTGGCACCTGCACACGATCACGCTTCGAAGTCCTCAGCCAACGGAGGTGTCCTGGATCCCGCGACTGGCGCGCGGGATGACGAGGAGCGGAAGGCTGAGCCGCACACGAATCCGCACGCGATCGGGCGGGTTGCCACGCATCAGCCCGACGTGCCCCGCGGGCAAGGCCTCACCCGTCCGGGCGGAACGGCCCCGGGTCCGCACCCCTCGAGCGCTAGTAGTCCATCTTCATTGCCGTGAGGACGTCCTTGAGCGTCGCATCGGCAACCTCGTTGGCGCGCGCGTTGCCCTCGTGGAGGATTCCCCACAGCGCACCTGGGTCCGCCAGCAGTTCGGTGCGACGCGCGCGTACTGGCGCGAACGTCTCGTTCACCGCCTCTGTCACCAGCTTCTTCAGCCCGCCGCCGCCGGCGTCGCCGAGTTCCTCCGCCACGTCCTCGGGGGAGCGGCCGAGGCAGAGCGCAGCGAGTAGCACCAGGTTCGAAACCTCGGGACGAGCTTCGGGATCGTAGCTGATGTGACTATCAGCGTCCGTCTTCGCCCTCTTGATGAGTTTCGCCGTCGTATCAGCATCCATGCCGAGTTCGATGGTGTTGCCCTTCGACTTCGACATCTTCGAGCCGTCCATGCCGAGTAGCAGCGGGACCTCGGAGAGCAGTGCGTCGGCCTGCGGGAACACCGGCTGTTTCGGGTTCGCACGCCCGTACCGTTCGTCGAAGCGGCGCGCGATCTGGCGCGTCAACTCGAGGTGGGGGAGTTGATCCTTGCCCACCGGCACGAGGTTGGCCTTGCAGAAGAGGATGTCCGCCGCCTGGTGCACCGGGAAGGTGAGCATCAGCCCGGACATCGGGCGGTTCGAGGACGCCAGTTCGTCCTTCACCGTGGGGTTGCGGCGCAGCTCGGAGTCCGTGGTCAGCGCTAGGAAGGGCAGCACGAGCTGGTTCAGAGCTGGCACGTTCGAGTGGGCGAAGATCGTGGTCTGCGCGGGATCGATGCCAATCGCGAGGTAGTCCGCGAGGCAGTTGAGCACGTTGTCCTTGAGTTCGCCCACGCCGTCGCGATCGTAGATCACCTGATAATCGGCGATCAGCAGGAAGGACGTGACGCCGAGTCCCTGCAGCCGCACGCGGTTTGAGAGTGAGCCGAAGTAGTGGCCGATGTGCAAGCGGCCCGTGGGGCGGTCACCGGTGAGGATCCGGAAGCCGGAAGGATCGACGGCGATCTGCCGTTCGATCTCGGCCGACCGTTCGAGGGATTTGGTCAGCGAGGCGTCGGACGTGGTCTCAGCGATGTCAATAGTCACGGAGACGAGTGTAGTTGTTCCTGCGGAGCGTCCATCTGCCCGGTGCGACTGGCGGGATTCGTTCGCCGCTAGATCCTAGTCCGCCGTGAGGAAGAGTTGGAGGGACAGACCCTCCGAGAGGAACTCGTCGCCCGGCATGTAGGTGTCGAAGAACGGCTCCGGGTCTTCCCATTCGGAATCCCACACGAGGGTGTAGTTGAGGCCGCGACCCTTGGGCAAGGTGACGGTGACCGGGTTGAGCGAACTATTGAGCACCATGAGCGCGTCGTGGCCGTGGGGGAATCCGGAGCGGAGCATCTGCAAGCACCGTTCGAACGGGTTGTGCCAATTGTGTGCGGGCTTCGGTTCCCCATCGGCCGAGTACCAGGAAAGATCAGGCAACGAGTCGCCATCTATGGGACGGCCCGAGGCGAACTGAGTGCTGCGCAGGGCCGCGTTCTCCCGCCGCAGACGCAGGAGGTATGCGGTCGTCGCCGAGAGGTCCTCCTGCCACGGTTCGAGGCGCCAATCGACCCAGGAAATCGCATTGTCCTGGTTGTAGGCGTTGTTGTTGCCGCGTTGGGTGCGGCCCATCTCGTCGCCGGCCGTGATCATCGGCACGCCTGCGGAGAGAATGAGGGTGCCCATCAGGTTACGAATCGAGCGGCGCCGCACTGGCATGATGTCCGCGGTGAAGTCGAGGCCTTCCACACCGTGGTTCCACGAGAGGTTGTGGTTGGAGCCGTCCCGATTGTTCTCGCCGTTCGCCTCATTGTCTTTGCGATCGAATGAGACGAGATCGCGCATCGTGAAGCCATCGTGGCTCGTGACGTAGTTGATGGACGCGAGTGGAGTGCGCCCGCCCGGGATCTCACCGTGGCCAAACAGATCGGCCGAGCCCGTGAGTCTGTTTCCCAGGTCCGACGACGAGTTCCCGGCCTGGCCTTTGGACTGGGCAGCGGCGTCTGCAAGCCAGAACGAACGAATCGTGTTGCGAAAACGGTCATTCCACTCGGTGAAGGGGGCGGGGAACTGGCCGGTGCGCCACCCGAAGGGTCCGAGGTCCCACGGCTCGGCGATCACCTTCACCTTCCGTAGCACGGGATCCGTTGCCAGCGCCGAAAGGAACGCATGGTACGGCGTGAAGTGGTCATCGTGGCGACCCATCGAAACCGCGAGATCAAAGCGGAATCCGTCCACGCCGAGGTTCGCCCAATAACGCAGCGAATCCAGCGTCAACTTCACCACGCTCGAGTGGCGGAAGTCCAGGGTATTGCCGCAGCCTGTGTAGTCGAGGTGCTCCCCGTTCTCGCCCAGCAGGTAGTAGCCGGGGTTGTCGAGGCCGCGCCACGAGAGTGTGGGCCCCGCGATCCCGCCCTCACACGTGTGGTTGTACACCACGTCCAGAATCACTTCGATGCCCGCCTCGTGCAGGAGGTGAATCATCCCCGTGAACTCATCGAGGATGGCGGCCGCCCCGCGCGCACGGGCGGAGGGAGATGCGTACGAGGGCTCCGGCGCGAAGTAGGAGAGGGTGTTGTACCCCCAATAGTTACTGCGACTGTCATCGAGGAGACGAGGTTCGCTCATGAACGCTTGGACGGGTAGCAACTCGATCGAGGTGATACCCAACGCCTTCAGGTGGGCGATCATCGAGGGGTGTGCGAGGCCCGCATACGTGCCGCGCAACTCTGCGGGCACCAAAGGCGCAAGCTTTGTGATGCCCTTGATGTGCGCTTCGTAGATGACGGTCTGGTCCCAGGGGATCTGCGGCTTGTTGTGGGCGGCGGAGAATGGCGTACCAAGAACAACTCCGCGCACCATTGATGGCGCCGAATCGGTGGTGGACATGGTGCGCGGGTAACGCTGTCCCGGCTCCCATGCGAAGTCGTAAAGGTCCTCGCCGTGGTTGACGCTCCCCGTGATGCCCCGCGCGTAAGGATCGAGGAGGAGCTTATGAGGGTTGTGCCGCAGGCCTTCGTTCGGCTGCCACGCGCCCCACACCCTGAACCCATACTCTGCGCCCGCGCGGATGCCCGGCACCTGGCCGTTCCACGTTCCATTGGGAGAGGGCAGGAGGGTCCAGGAGGTCTCGCGATCGCCGTCGAAGAAACACACATCTACGCGGCTGGCGCGCGGAGCATACACGACAACATCAACGCCGCCGTTGGAGAGCTTCACTCCGAGATCGAGCGGGTCGAGTGCGGGCGCCGAAACGGTGGTCATTTCATCCATTGAACACTAGATAACGTACCTCCGCGCAACTTATCCATGTGAGCCGTGGCTCATCTGGCACGCAAGGGCCGGTACCGGGCGTGTGCCTCTACCGGCGGTTCGCATAGGCTGAGCCTATGAGGATTGTGGTGACAGTGAAGCACGTTCCGGATGCGCAGTCCGAGCGGCGAATCTCCGATGGGCGCGTGGAGCGTGGCCTCGACGATGTGCTGAATGAACTCGACGAGAATGCCGTGGAAGCGGCGGTGACACTTGCGGAGGAATGCGGCGGGAGCGTGGTGGCGCTCACGATGGGACCGGACGACGCCGATGACGCGTTGCGCCGCGCACTCCAGATGGGTGTGGACGAAGCCGTGCACGTCAACGACGCGCGGTGCGCTGGCGCGGATGTGGCGGTGACCGCACGCGTGCTTGCGGCCGCGATCGAGAGAATCGCCGCACAGGATCCTGTGGATCTCGTCATCACCGGTATGGCCTCGATGGACGGTCTCACGGCAATGCTTCCCGGGGCGCTCGCGCAGTACCTCGCGTTGCCAGCACTGACACTGGCCGCAGATGTGAAGGTCGTGGACGGCGTGGTGACGATCACCCGCACAGTGTCCGATGCCACCGAGACGTTTCGTGCGCCTCTGCCCGCGCTCATCTCCGTGACGGATCAGGCGAACGAGCCCCGCATCCCCAACTTCAAATCGATGATGGCGGCGAAGAAGAAAAAGATCACCACTCTCGACCTCGACGAGCTCAGTCTCACCGAGCTCACGCCAGCCACGCGCATCGTCTCCGCCGTTCAGCGGCCCGCGCGTGAGCCCGGCACGGTGGTCACCGATACCGGCCACGCGGGGGACACGCTCGTCAATTGGCTCCGCGGCCGGAAGGTTATCTGATCATGCGCGTTCTCGTCATTCTTCCCCCAGTTCTTTCCCTCGCCCACCACGAGGTCCTCACCGCAGCCCGGATTATCGGCGAGATTGAGGTCGTCAACATCGGAGAGCCATACCTCGATGTGATGGCCCAATACGGCGTCAAGAAGGTCTTCATCCCGGAGACGCCCGCACTCGTGACCCCGGCTCAGGTTGCCGAAGCCGTGGCGCAGATCGCCGCAGAACGCCACCCGGACGCGATCGTCATGAATGCCTCATTCATCGGAAAGGAAACCGCGGCTCGCCTCGCCGTGTTGCTGGATGCGGGGGCGATCGTGGACGTGAATATGCTGCGGCTCGACGGTGATCAGATCGTCGTCGGGAAGACTGTTTTCCAGGGAAGCTGGGATACCGAGGCGATCGCCGTGCGGGGCCCGGCGATCCTCGCGGTCAAGCCCACATCGTTTGAACCGAAGCCGAATCCTGGCGGATACCCGCATGTTGAGCGCGTGCCGGTGGAGCTTTCGCCGGCAGCGCGCGCCGTGGAGCGTGTCTCTCGGGTTGTGCCGCCACCGCTCGCTGAGCCGAGTTTGGAGGAGGCGCGGATCGTGGTCGTGGGCGGGCGCGGAGTGGACGGCGACTTCTCGATTGTTGCGCAGCTTGCGGAGGCGCTCGGCGGGGCGGTGGGTGCCACACGGGTGGCGACCGACGAGCAGTGGGCCGATCACGCCCTGCAGATCGGCCAGACCGGCGTCACTATCGCGCCGAATCTCTACATCGGACTCGGCGTCTCGGGGGCAATTCACCACACCTCCGGCATCACTGGCGCCGAAGTGGTGGTGGCAGTGAACACAGACGCGGATGCCCCGATTTTCGAGATCGCGGATTTCGGGATCGTGGGCGATCTCCACACCGTGGTTCCCGCGATCCTGGCGGCGCTTCGCCGGTGATCTACCTCGACCACGCCTCGACCACGCCGGTGCGCCCCGAGGCATTGGAGGCCTTCCTGCGCGCGTGCGAGGTTGGCGGGAACGCCTCGTCGATTCACGCGACAGGACGGGCGGCGCGCCGCGTGCTGGAAGAGGCACGCGAATCCATTGCCGCCACGCTGGGCGCGGAACCAGCAGAGGTCATCTTCACCTCCGGGGGCACGGAGGCGGCAAATCTCGCGGGGTTCGGTGCGGGGCGGGCAGTGCGGGCGCTCGACAAGAAGGCCTCCGTGGCGGTTAGTTCCATCGAGCATCCTGCCGTGCTGGAGGCCGCGCGCGCCGTGGGCAAGCGGCTTCAGATCCTTCAGGTCGATTCCGATTCGCAGCTTCGCGTGGAGGCACTCGGCGCGCTTCCGCCCGAGACAGGGTTGATCTCAGTCATGTGGGTGAACAACGAGACCGGCATGGTGCAACCGTTGGACGCCGTGGTGGCGGCAGGGCATGCATACGGCGCGCTCGTCCATTCGGATGCCGTGCAGGCGGTGGGGCACGTTCCCGTCTCGTTCCGAGATTCCGGGCTCGATCTGCTGTCATTCTCAGGACACAAGATCGGCGCCCCCGTGGGGATCGGCGCGCTCATCGCGAAGCGCGGCGTGCAACTCGCGAAGACGTCCTACGGAGGGGATCAGGAACGTGGCGTGCGCTCCGGAACTCTCAACGTGGCGGGGGCCGCGGCGCTCGCTGTGGCGTGCGCGGCGGCCGTGAGCTCACGAGAGGCAGAGGCCGAACGATTGCGGGCGTTGCGACGCATTGCGGAGGACTCCTTGGTGGCGATAGACGGGGTCCGCGTGACCGGCGTCGGGCTGGAAAAATCTCAGCGGAGCCCCGCCATCGTTCACGCAGTCGTTGAAGGGGTGGACGCCGATTCGCTCCAATTCGCGCTCGATCGGGCGGGGATCGCGACCTCCTCGGGGTCCGCATGCCGTGCCGGGGTGCAGGAGGCAAGCTACGTGATCGAGGCGATGGGCCTGCCGTGGGTGCGTGGCGGGCTGCGTTGTAGTCTGGGGTGGACGTCCGAGGCCGAGGACGTTGAGGTTTTCTCCGCGCACATCGCGGGCGCCATCGCGGCGGCACGCGCCGCGCACAACTAACTCAAGGATCTCCGTGCAGGTACTCGCAGCGCTCTCAGGTGGGGTGGACTCCGCCGTTGCGGCGGCGCGCGCCGTGGACGCAGGGCATGACGTGGTGGGCGTCCACATGGCGCTGTCACGTTCGCGTGCCGAACACCGCCAAGGATCGCGGGGCTGCTGCTCGATCGAGGATGCGGGGGATGCCCGCCGCGCCGCGGACGTGTTGGGGATCCCGTACTACGTGTGGGACCTCTCGGAGGATTTCGAAGAGACGGTGGTCCAGGACTTCCTCTCGGAGTATGCCGCCGGGCGCACACCGAATCCGTGCGTGCGCTGCAACGAGCACATCAAGTTCGCCACCCTGATGGAGCGGGCCACGGCGCTCGGCTTTGACGCCGTCGCCACGGGGCACTACGCGCGACTCGTGGACGGGCCGAGCGGGCGCGAACTGCACCGCGCGGTGAACGCCGAGAAGGATCAGTCCTACGTACTCGCCGTGATGGGGCAGCAGAAGCTCGCGCGCGCCCTGTTCCCGCTGGGGGACGTGGCGACCAAGGCCGAGGTGCGCGCGGAAGCTGCGGCGCGCGGGCTCGGCGTCTCGGGCAAGCCCGATTCGTACGACATCTGCTTCGTGGCCGACGGCGACACGCAAGGCTTCCTCCGGGATCGCCTCGGCGCCGCGCCCGGGCCGATCGTGGACGTTGATGGCAACCAGGTTGGGGAGCACGAGGGCGCCTTCGCCTACACGGTGGGCCAGCGGCGCGGGCTCGCGCTCGGCAACCCGGCAGCCGATGGTAAGCCGCGGTACGTGCTCGAGGTGCAGCCGGTCACGAACACTGTGGTGGTGGGACCGAGCGCGCTGCTCACGGTGAACCGCATCGAATGCGATGACGTGGTGTGGCTGGCGCCGGATGCTCCCGCCGAGCTGGAGGCCGAGGTGCAAATTCGCGCGCACGGGCGGCCGCTTGCCGCGCGGGTCTCGCGGGACGGCGGGACGCTCGCGATCGAGCTGCACGATGGCGAGCGCGGCGTGGCGCCGGGCCAGTCAGCGGTGGTTTACGCCGGCACGCGCGTGCTCGGCCAGGCCACGATCTCGTCCGCACGCCGGGCTGCGGTGGGAGAGAATGCCTAGGTGATTCTCGAACTTCCCCTCGCCCGCGCGGTCCTCGACGCTGCGACTCCCGAACGAGCGCGAGAGGGCCTGATCGATGAGCTACTCGCCAACCCCGGCACCCGCCTGCTGCTGATGGACGGGGACGGTCGGATCGCCGTCGGGCAGGACGGGCTCGAGATTCGCTCGGCGGAATCGTGGGACGTGAGCGGGCGCTTCGTGGTGTTCCTCGGCCGCCCGCTTCCTGGGATCGAACTCGACGGCGCAGCGTATCTGCTCGCGATCGGCGAACCGCTGCCGGGGCTTGAGTACTGCGGCGGCCGCGAGGCGTCGCTCCGCCTCGCTGAGCCGCAGCGCGGGCTCGCCG
>JAKDIE010000328.1 GCA_030450655.1 Ruaniaceae bacterium | reverse complement strand
GCAGCGACAGCGGCAGCGACAGCGGCAGCGACAGCGGCAGCGACAGCGGCAGCGACAGCGGCAGCGAGTATGAAGTCAATATCGATCCAACCCACGCATCGGCGTGGATCCCAGGACTCGGCCCATTGCCGGCCGCGATCGCGCGCGATCTGCTCGATCCGAGACACGATCCGCCGGCCAATGGTGACTCAAGCTCCAAGCGCGAGCGCGTGTACCTGCGACGCGTCCTCCTTGACCCCATCACTGGCGAGATCACCAAGATGGATACCCGTAAGCGCACCTTCGGCGGCACACTGCGCCGCGCGCTCATCATCCGCGACGATCACTGCCGCACGCCGTACTGCGGAGCCCCAATCGTTCACCTCGACCACACGCACCCCTTCGCGGGAGGCGGGCGAACCAACGCCGCCAATGGAACCGGGCTGTGCGCACGCTGCAATTACACGAAGGAGCTTCCCGGGTGGCAACACGACCGCACCCCGGGCTCGGCCGCACTGACTGTCACCACGCCAACCGGGCAGCGACACACAAGCACGCCTCCCCCTATCATTCCCCGACTGTGACCGCGAGTTAGCCGCCGTTGCGGGCTCGCGTGATCGCCAGGATCGCACGCTCCACGGCATACCCGGGATCGCGACTGGCACCCTTTGCGTCTTCATCCGCACGTGCCACCGCGAGGATCGCGTGAGCGAGTCCCTCCGGTGTCCACCCGCGTAGGTCCCGTTGGGCGCGCTCCATCTGCCATGGCGCCAGGGAGAGGTCCCTCGCGGTGAGTCCCCTCCCGCGCGCCGCCGCGACCTTCGCCAGGGTGCGTAGCTTCATCGCGAGGGCGCCAATGATCGGCACCGGATTCGTGCCGGTTGAGATTGCGTGGCGCACGAGGGTGAGCGCCTCTGCGGCGTCTCCGCGCGCGGCGGCATCTGCCACGCGAAAGCCGGTGGCCTCCACACGTCCCGAGTAGTAGCGGTCCACCGTGGCGACCGTGACGGCGCCGGTCGTGTCCGCGATGAGTTGACGCACAGCAGCATCGAGTTCACGCAGGTCCGAGCCCACTGCGGCGAGGAGGGAATGGATGGCGTCGTTCTCGATCCTCCGCCCGGCGCCATTGAAGTCCCGCTTCACGAAGTCCGCCTTCTCGGATTCCTTTTTGATCGGATCGCAGGCCATGACGGGGAATCTCTTCGCGATGGCGTCCAGCAGCTTCTTGCCCCGCACCCCACCCCCGTGACAGATCACGAACAGGACGTCATCCTCGGGAGCCTCGATGTACGCGAGGGCATCGCTTAAGAAGGCGTCGCTCATCGATTCCGCGCCCTCCGCGATGATCGCGCGCTGCTCACCAAACAGGGACGGGCTCGCGAGGAGCAGAAGGGTCCCCGTTTCGTACGAAGCCGCCTGGATCGTGGTGATCTCGACGTTCGGATCGTCCTCGCGCGCTTGCGTCACGAGCGCGGTTCGCGCCCGCTCCACGAGTACGGACTCGCTGCCGCGCACGAGGATTACCGGCGCGAGCGGGGGTCGTGTGGTCACGCCCTAAGCATGTCACGGGCCACCCACATCTCCCACGTGGTCATTCGCGGATCACGATATCGCCATCGCGATCGGTGCGGAGCACGGTGGCGCCCACGCCCTCGTAGAGCGCGATGGTCTCAGGGGCGGGGTGACCGTACGTGTTCTCCCCCACGGGCATCACGGCGATCTTCGGCGCGAGGAGCTGCGCCAGCGCCGTTGATTGCGTGCGCGAGCCGTGATGCGCGACGACGGCCACATCCACACGCTGACACGCCTCACCACACGCACGTATCACCTCCGCGATGCCCGCCTGTCCGGCAGCCTCAAGGTCGCCGAGCGCAATCACGCGGACGCCGTCCACCTCCATCAGTAGGACCACGGAGGCATCGTTCACGCCCGAGCCCTCGACGCCGTCGTCGTCCTGGACCTCCCGCGCCCGATCGGGCCACACGGCAGTCCACGTCACGGTGCCCGTCTCGCCGTGGTGACCCATGAGACCCGCGCCCGGTTCGAGGCCCACCGTGGCGAACTCGCGGTCCAACCGCTCGGCCACGCTGGTGCGCGCGGGCGAGACGATGGCCTCGCGCACGGGAACCGCAGCGAGGATCGCGGGGAGATTGCCCACGTGGTCCGCATGGGGGTGGGTGAGGACCAGCAGGTCGAGTTCGGCGACGCGCGCCCGCGCGAGGCAATCCTGCGAACGGCCCTCGGCAGGACCGACGTCGATCATCACGGCGCTCGACGGTCCCGAGCGGACGAGAGTGGCGGAGCCCTGCCCCACATCGCACTGCCACACGGTCCACGGAGGCTCTCGGAGGGCGATCGCGAATCCCGCCACGGCCACCGCGAACACCACGAGGGCCACGAGG
>JAKDIE010000327.1 GCA_030450655.1 Ruaniaceae bacterium | reverse complement strand
TCTGCAATCTTTCGTGGCGCGGGCATACGTGCGTCACGGTGACGACAATGGGCCCAAACGGTAGGAAGTGGAGGTGTGGGATCGCTATAGCGTCTATAGCGATCGCTCACCTCAACTTTCGGCATCGCGGGACGGTGCCCATACGGACGAGGTGTCGCAACGATGCGAGCGAGCGGGAGACCGCCTACAGATCCCTGAGGCGGTCCGTGATGTGGGCGACGTCGAAGCTGCCCATCTGGCTCGCCGCCTCGAGCCTCGCTCGCGGCCGCGCCACGGGGGTGGCCGATGCCGATGCCGCAACATCGTCCTGAGACTCAGGCGATGCCCCATGGGACCGACCCGCACCAGGCACGGACCCCTCGGAATCAAGCGACTGCGCGCGCGCCGCCGCGATCAGCTCGTGCGCGGCGGCCGTGATCCGCTCTCCCACCGAGCGCACGCCGTCGCCCCCGCTGCCCCAATCCGAGGTCGCCACGAAGACGGTGGTGGGGATCGGCTCGGCGTGAAGGTACGTGAACACGGGCCGCAACGCGTAATCGAGCGCCAGCGAATGCCGCTGCGTCCCGCCGGTCCCCACCATCAGGATGGGCGCCCCGCGCAGCGTGCCCTCGGGCAGCACGTCGAGGAATACCTTGAGTAGCCCAGCGAACGAGGCGTTCATGATCGAGGTGTGGAACACGACGGCGTCGGCCACAGAGACCTCCTCGAACACCTCGCGCAGGCGTTCGGGCGCGAGTGCCGTCAACGCACTCGCGAGATCCTGCACATAGTCCCGCAGCCTGACGACGTTCACGTTCACGGCGCCGTCGGCCACAATCAGCGCATCGGCCACCTGCTGAACAACGAGCGCGGACTGCTCCCCCGAGCCCGCGGTGACAATCGCGATCTTCACTTCGAGATCCCGGCGTTGAGGAGGCTCGAGAACGACTCGTTGTCATCCTCCGCGCGAGTTCCCGTGTAAGGATCGACGACGACGGCCGCGGGGGCATCCTCGGCCACACCCCCGCGCGCGGCGAGAAGCGAGGCGTGCGTGGGGGCGTCCGGCACGTGGGCGGGGCGCTTCGCGTCCATCTCGCGGCGCAGCACCGGGACGATCTCGGAGCCGAGGATCTCGATCTGCTCGAGGACCGTCTTGAGCGGTAGCCCGGCGTGGTCGATGAGGAAGAGTTGACGCTGGTAATCGCCCACGTGCTCGCGCATCGTGGCGTAGCGGTCGATGATTTGCTGCGGTGAGCCCACCGTGAGTGGGGTCTCGCGGGAGAAGGCCTCGAGCGAAGGGCCGCCGCCGTAGACGGGCGCGTTGTCAAAGTAGGGGCGGAACTCGCGCACGGCGTCCTGAGAGTTGGGGCGGGCGAACACCTGCCCGCCGAGGCCCACGATCGCCTGATCCGCGGGGCCGTGACCGTGCGCCTCGAACCGCTCGCGGTAGAAGTTCACCATCCGCTTGGTGTGGCTGATCGGCCAGAAGATGTTGTTGTGGAAGAAGCCATCGCCGTAGAACGCTGCCTGCTCCGCGATCTCGGGGCTCTGGATCGAGCCGTGCCACACGAAGGGGGCCACGCCGTCGAACGGGCGCGGGGTTGCCGTGAAGCCGTGCAGCGGCGTGCGGAACTTGCCCTGCCAGTTCACCACGTCCTCGTCCCACAGTTTCCGCAGTAGCGCGTAGTTCTCAAGCGCGAGATCGATTCCCTGGCGGATGTCCTTGCCGAACCACGGGTAGACCGGGCCGGTGTTGCCGCGGCCCATCATCAGGTCCACGCGACCGTCCGCGAGATGCTGGAGCATCGCGTAATCCTCGGCGATCTTCACCGGGTCGTTCGTGGTGATGAGCGTGGTGGCGGTCGAGAGCAGGATCCGCTCGGTCTGGGCCGCGATGAACCCGAGCATCGTGGTGGGGCTTGAGGGCACGAACGGCGGGTTGTGGTGCTCTCCCGTCGCGAAGACGTCGAGCCCCGCGTCCTCCACTGCCTTCGCGATGGTGACCATCGCCTTGATCCGCTCCCCCTCCGTGGGCGTGCGGCCCGTGGTGGGATCGGTAGTGACATCGCCAACGCTGAATACTCCAAAATGCATGTCACCAGCATACATCTAGTTGAACATTCAACCAATATGCAACCCGCCACACCTACTCTCACGACTCACCAACCCTAGGGTGGTCAGAGTTCCAGGCGCCAGGGCCGCCGTCAGGGCGCCGTCGGGCCAAATGCGCCGAAACTTCGACCACCCTACGCACCACACCACACCCAGGGTGGTCAGAGTTCCAGGCGTCAGGGCCGCCATCGGGCCACGACTTCGGGACCGGATTCGATCAGCCGCCACGCCAACCACGCCGCAACCGCCGAAACTTCGACCACCCTACGCACCACACCACACCCAGGGTGGTCAGAGTTC
>JAKDIE010000326.1 GCA_030450655.1 Ruaniaceae bacterium | reverse complement strand
CTCCTCCCCCACCTGAAACGACTTCAGGAGCCCTGCGTGGTGGCCCCGTCCGCGAGGGAAGAATACGAGATCCATGGAGGAATCGCCGTCGGTGATCTCCACGTTCATCACGTACCCGCTGCCCGCAGCCTTGGTGCGCGAGTGCACGTCCGCGATGCGGGCGTGGACCGTGACGTCATCGCCCACGCGCAACGAGGCGAGGGCGGTCAGCTCGCCGGGCTGCGCCACCCGGTACGGGATCGTGTAGAGGAGATCGCGCACGGTCTCGATGCCGATCTTGGCGAGCTTCGAACTGCCCACCAATCGATCGAGCTTTGAGGAAAGCAGTGCGCTCATATCGCGCTCACGAGTAGCGCCGGGGCCTCCTGCCCGCCCGGAATCACGTAGGTTTCGGTCTCCGGGGAGCCTGCACGCACGAGCGCCACGAGGTGGCGGGCGGCCTGGTGTGCGTTGAGCGCGGAACCCACGAGCACGGTGATGACGGCCGGGCGAGTGGCCACCAGGGCGCCCGCGGCGGCATCAACGCCGCGTCGGATTGCCGCCGGATCCAACCCGTCGATCCGGTGCACCCGGCGTTCCGGGTCCAGGTCAACCCCAGCTCCCACGGCGTGTAGGGCCGCGCCCTCATAGACGCCCAAGTCGTCACGGGTCTCACCCACGGTCACGGTGATGGAGTCCTCGGTGGCGTGCGCGATGGCGTTCCGCGCGGCCGCTGCGGACTCCTCCGAGCACGGCAAGATCAGCACCTCGCTCGCCGCGGCGTCTTGGGCTGCGCGCAGGAACGTCTGCTCGTCCGCGCCCAGCACGGCCACGGCGCCTGCCGCCGCGAGGGGCTCCAGCAGGTGTGGTGCGGTGGTGGCCGCCACCAACCCGCGGCGGCTCGGATCCAGCGTGCGCACCACTACTTGCGACATCGGCATTTCGCTGAGTGCGGCCGCTGGATGCGCCAGATGGACGTGCACGTGCCAGAGCTGGTCTTTACCCCCAACCACGACCACGGAGGTCCCGATCTCGTTCAGGCGGGTGCGCAGCACGGTGGCGTCCCGGTGAGTGGCGCGCACGAGGTACATCACCTCGAAATCGGAGCGCTCGTCCTCGCTCATCCCGGCCCGGACGCCGGCCACGAACCACTCCGGCTTCTCCACCGCGGGTATCCCCACCGCGCGCGCGAGCGCCGTGATGAGCATGACGTAACACAGCGCCCCCGCATCCACCTGGCCGGTTTCGCGGAGCGCCGGTAGCAGGAGCGTGGTGCGCTCGAGCGAATCGGTGGCGGCCGCGAGCGCGGTGGACACCACGCCGCGGATACTTAGGGGTGGCGGGAGCAGCAACACGGCATCCGCCACGTCCTGCGCCACCGTCACGATGGTTCCCTCGACCGGTGCGGCGAGAGCGCGGCGCGCCCCCAGTGCGATCGCGTCAAAGGCACGTACGAGCACCACCGGCTCCACCACCTGGGCGCCTTCGAACGCGGCGGCGACCGCCTGGAACGACTGTGCCACGATGATCCCGGAGTTTCCGCGCGCACCGCGCAGTGCGCCGTCGGCAAAGACCCTGGCGTACTCGTCCACCGCAGCGGTCTGCGGAAGATCTTTCGCGGCACGCGCCCCCGCCTTGAGCGTTTGGACCACGTTCGTGCCCGTGTCAGCATCGGCCACGGGAAACACGTTGAGTGCGTTGATGAATTCACGCGCGTCCGTGAGCCCGCTGAGAGCGTCATCGAACCAGCGGCGTGCGAAAGTGGAGTCAAGAGTCATGTTCTATGAAGGTTATCGCCTCTCGGGCCGCGAAGTGTGTCGCATCGCACGGGCTGCGTTTTCGCAGGTGGTTTGAGTGAAGTGGCCAAGTGGGGGTATTCTCGTGTGGTTGTCGCGTGCGCCTTTGCACGCCATCGATCTGACTTCAGGAGTTTCTAGTGGCTGCCACCTGTGATGTCTGCGGCAAGCGCCCGTGGTTCGGTAAGAGCGTTTCACACTCGCACGTGCGGACCTCCCGCCGTTGGGACCCGAACATCCAGCGCGTGCGTGCACTCGTGGACGGCTCCCCCAAGCGTCTGAACGTGTGCACAACCTGCCTCAAGTCCGGCAAGGTCGTTCGTCACGTCTGACGCCTAGCGGGTTCGCCCGCACCCGAAAAGGCCGCTCGAGAGGGCGGCCTTTGTCGTGCCCGCACGCGTTGTAATGCCGACGGTTCGTTCTGCCTGGGACCCTGCGGCCGGCCCGAAATGTGCCGGCAAGCGCGCAATGTGACAGGTTCGCAGGTGCTCGAGGGCCTGGATGGCAGCGAACCCGGCCCGCGGGGGTGAGCAACTCCGCGCCCGATGGCTTTCCGGGGGTGTCTGGGCGCTTGTGGTTGCATATGGTGACTAAACGGGCCTCTTCGGTCACGAGAT
>JAKDIE010000325.1 GCA_030450655.1 Ruaniaceae bacterium | reverse complement strand
TACCGCCCACGAGCACGAGCGCCGTCAGCGCGCGCGCGGCGGTGCTGCGCCGGCTCATGCTGCCGTCTCGTTTCTGCGCCGTACGGGCACGATGAGCAGCGCGGTCACGGCCATCACGATGCCCAGCGCCCACAACCACTGCTCGTGGAACGGCGGCGCGAACTCGATGACCAACTCTCCTCCTGCGGGGTGGACGGTGAAGCTCTGCTGCCATTCGTCGTCGGCCGTGGCGGGCTCGAGCCGAATACCGGTGAGCGTGGCGGTCCAGGCCGGGTGCGCGCGCTCGGCGAGTTCCACTCTCCGTGGCTCGGTGGCGGGCTCCAGGCTGGACGTCATCGTGAGCTTCCCGCTGAATTTCTCGCCTGTGAACAGCTGCACCCGGGCAACCTCGGAGGCGCGGCTGGCCGGATCGTCCACGATCACGCGATATATCGCGCCCGCCTCATTCGTGGTCACGTGGACCACACCCGGCACTGTGGCGAGATTCGCGATGAGTTCGTCCCGTTGCGCCGAAAGCCCAGGCTCATCGGACGGTGGCACGATCACCACGCCGATCGCGTGCGCGGCCAACAATTCGGCCACGTCAGCATTCCCGCCCACTGCGGCCCTCGCTACCGCCTGGGCAAGCGATTCGGCGGCGAGATCCTGCCCGGCGCCCGCCACACCACGGGCCGCCACGAGCATCGAGGTTTCGGACATTTGCGGGCCGTCCCCGCGCCACACCTTCGCTCGCAGTGCGGACTCGGTGGGAATGAGCGCGAGCGTGCGCGCCTGATCGGAACTGTTCGCGAGCTGTTGCGAAAGTGCGGGCGTCATGGGGCTGCGCGCCTCGTGGACGAGGCTTACCTGGCCCAGGGAGAGCGCCCACACCGCTGGTGCGGCACACGCGGCGGCGGCAATCACTGCGGCCAACGTGAACACGCCCACGTGCCGCGCGCCGAAGCTGTGATTGCGCAGCGACCCCCTCAGTCCATCAGCCCCGGAGATCGCTGCGGCCAGGAACCCGAGGGTCATGAGGGTGACGCCGTGACCACCCCATCCCTGCACCGCATCGCCCGCCGCGGTGTGTGCCACGGTGATCTGCGGCGCGGCGAGCGCCAACGCGAGTCCCACCAGTGCAACCGCGAAGCCCACGCGCACGGCCCTGGCGCGTCCCGTGCTGCGGACGAGGACGAGCAGCGCCACGAGGAGGAGCGCCGCACCGGGGATGAGCACCAGAAGGCCGTACAGATCCGTGAGCGGGAGTAAGTTCGGCACCCCGAGGAGGAGCTGCCACGGCTCGGCGGCGTCACTCGCGACGGGTACGCCTGGGGACGCGAAAAGGGCACGCCAGGTGTTCGAGGCGATCACCTCGGCCAGCCACGGCCCGTATAGGACGAGCGCTGGGATCGGGATGAACCAGATCGTTGCACGGGCGCGAGAGACGAGCGTGGTCACAACGAGGAGCGCGGTCCCCACCACCAGCAGCGGTGGAGATCCGGCCGCCACCACCGCGAACGTGAGTGCTGCCGCCGCTGCCGCGCTCACCGAGGAGCGGCGGGGCTCGGGTTGGATGAGGTCCTCGGGCAGGGGCCGGTCCTCGATCTCGATCTCGTCGTCGTCATCCGTGAGGCGCACGTGGCGGGCACCCACCATGCCGGAAAGGACGTTGTCCCGGCGGCGCAGGCCCATCGCGCGGGCGGTGAATGCGAGGGCGAGCGGCGCGGCGATGTGGGCAATCAGCGCCCCCACGCGGCCCTCCCCGATCATGGCGAGGGTGAGCGGGCCCGTGGCCCACACAATCGCGGCGAAGGCGCGCAGCGCAGTGGCGCGAGTGGCGGTGCCCGCAGCGGCCCAAGCGCTCATCGCCGCGAGCGGCACGCCGAGGATGATCAACCACTTCAGGATGCCGGAGAGCGCGCCCCCGAATATGAGCGGTAACGCCAGCACGGCGAGGAGCGGATCGGCGGGGCCTGGATAGCCGTCTCCGTACGCGAGCCAGGGCGAGAACGCCTGCCGCCATACCCCCGCGAGGCTCTCCGCATCCGGTAGCAGGCCGCCGCCGGTCAGCGCATAGGCACCAAGGATCCCAAACAGTGCGAAGATCGCGAGCGCCGTGGCACCGAAGGCAACGATCGTGGCAACGGAACGCCGGCGCGCAGTGAGCTCCGCGAGCTCGCGCATCTCGAGCTCGGAGGGAGTGACGCGGGCGCGCCGCACATCGGCCCCACTCTGCCGTGCCTCGCGGCGCACGCGCCGGATCTGAGCGGAGTCCGTCTCGAGGGTGGCGAGCTGGGCCGGTGAAATCACGGCAGTACGGCGGGTGCGGCGCCGCGCAGCCAGCCACAGGTCCGGCCGCGAGAGCACGGCGGCGCCGGCGGAGAGCTCGGCACGCGCACGGGTCGCATCCTTG
>JAKDIE010000049.1 GCA_030450655.1 Ruaniaceae bacterium | reverse complement strand
GTAAGCGAGGTGGTACCGCGGTGCGCGCCAACGGCGCGGATCGTCCTTGCATGAGGCAGGAGCCGCGCCCGCGGGGGCGGCATCACAAGGAGACCACCGAAGTTGAGCACGTACCCGCTGCACCGTGACGCCACACTCGTCTCATCGCCGTCGTTCCCCGAGATCGAGGCGCAGATCCTCGAGTACTGGAAGCAGGACGGCACCTTCCAGGCCTCCATCGACAACCGGCCTGCGGGCGAGAACGGCGCGAACGAGTTCGTCTTCTACGACGGCCCGCCCTTCGCCAACGGCCTGCCGCACTACGGCCACCTGCTGACCGGCTATGTGAAGGACGTTGTTGGCCGCTACCAGACCCAGAAGGGCCGCCGCGTGGAGCGCCGCTTCGGCTGGGACACCCACGGGCTGCCCGCCGAGCTCGAGGCCGAGCGCGTCCTCGGGATCACGGACAAGTCCCAGATCGAGGAGATCGGCATCGAGGCGTTCAATGACGCCTGCCGCGCCTCGGTGATGACCTACGCCGATGAGTGGCAGTACTACGTGACACGCCAGGCGCGCTGGGTGGACTTCGAAAACGACTACAAGACGCTCGATCTGACCTTCATGGAGTCCGTGATCTGGGCGTTCAAGCAGCTCTACGACAAGGGCCTCGCATACGAGGGCTACCGGGTGCTGCCCTACTGCTGGAACGATCAGACGCCGCTGTCCAACCACGAGCTGCGCATGGACGACGACGTGTACCAGGACCGTCAGGACCAGACCGTCACCGTGGGCGTGCGCCTGGAGACCGGGGAGCTGGCGCTGATCTGGACCACGACGCCCTGGACCCTGCCCTCGAACCTCGCCATCGCCGTAGGACCCGAGATCGAGTACGTGACCGTGGCGCCGCGCGAGGGTGACCTCGCGGGGGAGCGCGTGGTGCTCGCTGCGGCCCTGCTGGAGAGCTACGCCAAGGAGCTCGGCGAGGAGCCCGAGATCGAGGCACGCTATCCCGGATCCGCTCTCGTGGGCCGCAGCTACGCGCCGATCTTCGACTACTTCATGGGCCGCCCCGACGACGAGGCCCCCGGCCCGGACGCATTCACGGTCCTCTCCGCCGATTTCGTGACGACGACGGACGGTACCGGCATCGTCCACCTCGCCCCGGCATTTGGTGAGGATGACATGAACGTGTGCAACGCCGTGGGCATCCGCCCCGTGGTGCCCGTGGACGCGGGCGGAAAGTTCACCGCCGAGGTCCCCGATTACAAGGGCCAGCACGTGTTCGAGGCGAACGTGCAGATCTCGAAGGACCTGCGTGATGCCACCGGCCCGCTGGCCCGCCGCCCCGAGGCCGAGCGCGCCGTGCTCGTACGTTTCGCCTCTTACAACCACTCCTATCCGCACTGCTGGCGCTGCCGTCAGCCGTTGATCTACAAGGCCGTGAGCTCCTGGTTCGTGGAGGTCACGCGGTTCCGCGATCGCATGGTGGAGCTCAACCAGGAGATCAATTGGGTCCCCGAGCACATCAAGGACGGAGTGTTCGGCAACTGGCTCGCCGGCGCACGCGACTGGTCGATCTCCCGCAACCGGTACTGGGGCAGCCCGATCCCCGTGTGGAAATCGGACGATCCCGAGTACCCGCGCATCGACGCGTACGGCTCGCTGGCCGAGCTCGAGCGTGACTTCGGCCGCCTGCCGCGCAACCGCGCCGGTGAGGTGGACCTGCACCGCCCGTTCATCGACGAGCTGACGCGCCCCAACCCAGACGATCCCACCGGTAAGTCCACGATGCGCCGCATCACGGACATCCTTGACGTGTGGTTCGATTCCGGCTCGATGCCCTTCGCACAGGTGCACTACCCGTTCGCCAACGCGGACTGGTTCGAACACCACTACCCGGGCGACTTCATCACCGAGTACATCGGGCAGACCCGCGGCTGGTTCTACACCCTGCACGTGCTCGCCACCGCGCTCTTCGATCGGCCCGCGTTCCTCAACTGCATCTCGCACGGCATCGTTCTCGGCAACGACGGCCGCAAGGCGTCGAAGTCGCTGCGCAACTACCCGGACCCGCTGGAAATGTTCGATGCCTACGGCTCGGACGCCGTGCGCTGGACCCTGATGTCCTCGCCGGTGCTGCGCGGCGGCAACCTGGTGGTGGCCGAGGATGCGATACGCGATGCGGCGCGCACCGTGCTGCTGCCGCTCTGGAACACCTGGTACTTCCTCGCGCTGTACGCCGGGACCGTGGACGGCGGCCGCGGCTACCAGGCGCGGCTGCTGGACCTGGAGGACGCCGCCGAGCTTGCCTCGTTGACGACCATGGACCGCTACCTGCTCGCACGCACCCGCGATCTCGCCCGGGACGTGGCCGTGCTCTTCGATGAGAACGATATCCCTGCGGCCTGCCAGAAGGTGCGCGATTTCCTCGACGTCATCACCAACTGGTACGTGCGCACGCAGCGCGATCGCTTCTGGGAGGAGGACCTGCGCGCCTTCGATACCCTCGGCACGGCCCTCGAGGTGGTGGCGCGCGTGGCGGCACCGCTCGCCCCGATGGTCTCCGAGGAGATCTGGCGGGGCCTGACCGGCGGCCGCTCCGTGCACCTCACGGACTGGCCGGTGCTGCCCGAGGCTGTTGCCGACGACGCCCTCGTGGCCGCCATGGAAGAGGTGCGTGCGGTGGTCTCGGCCGCCCACGGCCTGCGCAAGGCCAATACACTGCCCGTGCGCCTGCCGCTCGCGTCGCTGCGCGTGGTGCTCGCCGATCCCGAGTCGCTCGCCCCGTTCGTGGACCTGATCGCCTCCGAGGTCAACGTCAAGGCGGTGGAGCTCGCCTCCGCCGCCGATTCCGGCCTCGCCGTGCGCCGCGAGCTCACGATCCTGCCGCGCGAGCTCGATCCGGCCGTGCGCCGCTTCACCTCGCAACTCTTCGCCGCGCAGCGCTCCGGCCAGTGGGAGGAGCAGCCCGACGGCGTGGCCTTCCCCTGCGTTCTCGTGGACGGTTCCCCAGTGGTGCTGCGGGCGGGGCAGTTCGAACTCGCCACGGCGGTTGACGCAGCCGAAGGCTCGGCCGCGGACGTGCTGGCATCGGGCTCCTTCGTGGTCCTGGACACGGTTGTCACTGCCGATCTGGAGGCCGAAGGGTACGCCCGCGATGTGGTGCGCTTCGTGCAGGACGCCCGCAAGGAGGCCGATCTCCACGTGGCGGACCGCATCCGGCTCACCCTCGCCGTTCCCGCCGATCGCCTGGAGTGGGCGCAGCGGCACCGCGAGATGATCGCGCGCGAATGCCTCATTGTGGAGTTGACTCTCGCGGCGGGCGAGAGCCTAGCCATCGAGGGCCTGGAGGCAGTCAAGTGAGCCCCCGCGAGGATCAGCGCGTCGAGGAAATCTACCGGGAGATTCTGACCAGGGCACCCGAGCACAAGGTGCAGCCGTCTTTGGACCGCGTGCGCGCCGTCGTCGATCTCATGGCGAACCCGGAGCGCACGTTCCGCACGATCCACGTGGCGGGGACCAACGGCAAGACATCCGTGACGCGGATGGCCGAATCGCTCGTGCGCGCGCTCGGCCTGCGCACGGGGCGCTTCACGTCCCCGCATCTGCACAGCGTGCGCGAACGGATCGCGATCGACGGCGAGCCGATCAGCCCCGAGCGGTTCGTGGCGGCCTGGGAGGACGTGGCGCCGTACATCGAGATGGTGGACGCGCAGTCCCTCGCCGAGGGCGGGCCGCGCCTGTCCTTCTTCGAGGTCTTCACGGTGATGGCGTTTGCGGCGTTCGCCGATGCGCCGGTGGACGTGGCGATCATCGAGACCGGGATGGGTGGCCGTTGGGACGCCACGAACGTGGTGGACGGCGAGATCGCCGTGATCACACCCATCGATTACGATCACCAGCAGTGGCTCGGGCACTCCATGAGCGAGATCGCGGGGGAGAAGGCGGGCATCATCAAGCCGGGCTCCACCGTGATCGTGGCGGAGCAGAACGAGATCGCGGCTGGCGTGCTCGCGGTTGCGGCGGCGGAGGCGGGCGCCCGATTCGTGGAGGCGGGTTCGGAACTCGCCGTGGTAGAGCGGATTCCTGGAGTCGGGGGGCAGCTCATCGATCTGCGGACCCCGTCTGCGCTGTACACCGAGATCTTCGTGCCGCTGTTCGGCGCGCATCAGGCCGATAACGCGCTGCTGGCGCTGGCGGCAGTCGAGGCGCTGATCGGACGCGGCGCGCTCCCGGGTGACGTGGTCGAGGAGGGCTTCGCGAAGGTCACATCGCCGGGCAGGCTCGAGGTGGTTCGCAGCTCCCCCTCCGTCCTGGTCGATGCCGGGCACAACCCGCACGGCATCGCCGCGCTCGGCCCCGCGCTCGAGGAATCCTTCGGATTCCAGCGGCTCGTGGCCGTTTTCGCCTGCATGGCGGATAAGGATGCAGAGGGGATTCTCTCGCAGCTCGAGCCGCTCGTGGACGAGGTGGTCGTTACCCAGATTCGCTCGGCACGGGCGATGCCGGTGGAGGATCTCGCCGAGGTGGCGCGCGAGGTGTTCGATCCCGACGACGTTCACGTGGCCCAGATCCTCGCCGATGCGATCGATCTGGCCGCTACCCGGGCCGAGTCAGCAGATCTTCCGGCGGGAGCGGCGGGGGTGATCGTCGTCGGCTCAGTGGTTCTTGCGGCCGAGGCACGGGAGCTGTTCGGCTCGACCGATGGCTAGGATCTGCTCGTTGCTCATCGACTCGTATTCCTGCACAGTTAACGTATGAAGAAGCTCATCAACGATCCCGTTGATTTCGTTGCTGAATCGGTGATGGGTTTCGCGGCCGCGAACGAGGAGATCGTGCGGGCCTCGCTGGACCCCATGTATTTGGTGCGCACGGATGCGCCGATCGCAGGAAAGGTGGCGCTCCTCTCGGGGGGAGGCAGTGGCCACGAACCGCTGCACGCGGGCTTCGTGGGACTCGGAATGCTGGACGTGGCTGTGCCCGGTGCCGTGTTCACCTCGCCGCCGCCGGATCCGATTTTGGCGGCGACTCGTGCCGTGGATTCCGGCGCTGGGGTGCTCTACATCGTGAAGAACTACACCGGGGACGTGATGAACTTCGAGGTGGCCGCTGAGCTTGCCGCGATGGATGGCCATGACGTGGTGTGTGTCATCGTCAACGATGATGTGGCGGTCGAGGACTCGACCTTCACTGCAGGGCGGCGTGGTGTGGCAGGGACGATCCTTGTGGAGAAGCTCGCTGGTGCCGCGGCGGAACGTGGCGCTGCGCTTGATGCTGTGGCCGCCATCGCGCGCCGTGCGATCACCAACCTGAGGACGATGGGTGTGGCGATCGAGGCGCCCGTGGTGCCGCATGTGGGGCGCCCGTCCTTCGATCTGCGGGACGATGAGATGGAGATCGGGATTGGCATTCACGGCGAGCCTGGGCGGTATCGTGCTGTGGCTGCGAGCGCGAATGACGTGGCGGATCGGCTCTTGGAGGCGGTCCTCGCAGATCTGGGTGTTCGCTCCGGTGAGCGAGTGCTGCTGCTCGTCAATGGGATGGGCGGGACACCGGAGTCCGAGTTGCACATCGTCTATGGGCGCGCACGGTCGCGGCTTGAATCGCGCGGAATTGAGGTGGCGCGTTCGCTCGTGGGCAGCTTCGTGACCTCGCTGGAGATGCGCGGCTGTTCGATCACGCTGCTGCGCATGGATGATGAGTTTGTTGAACTGTGGGACGCGCCCGTACACACGGCGCGGCTGCGATGGAGGGCCTAATGACACTAGATGCGCGATGGGCAGAAGCGTGGATGCTGCGCTGTGCCGATGTGATTGCCGAGCACAGAGTCGAGCTGATCGAGCTTGACCGGGTGATTGGGGATGCCGATCACGGGGAGAATCTCGACCGCGGATTCTCCGCGGTCAGGGCGCGGCTGGTGCCCGCCCCGGATATTGCATCGACTCTCAAGACCGCTGGCACCACACTGATGTCCACAGTGGGAGGCGCGGCCGGACCTCTCTACGGGACAGCCTTACTGCGAACTGCTCAAGCCGTCGAGCGGATCACGGGTGACGTGACCGGCTTCGTAATGGCGGATATGCTCGTGGCCGCGCTCACCGGGGTGCAGGCTCGCGGCCACGCGCTCGAGGGCGAGAAGACGATGGTGGATGCGCTCGCGCCGGCGGTTCGTTCGGCTCGTGCGGCGGCCGAGGCCGGGGTTGATCCCATTGGTGTTCTCCAGGCGGCGGCTGAAGGTGCGGCCGCCGGGTGCGAGGCCACGATCCCGATGATCGCCACGAAGGGCCGGGCGTCCTACCTCGGCGAGCGATCCGCCGGCCACATGGATCCCGGCGCCCGCTCTACGTATCTGCTCCTTCAGGCTGCCGCCGATACCGCGAAGGATTTTGCATGAGCGTTGCGCTCCTGATCGTGTCCCACTCCGAGAAGCTGGCGGAGGGCGTGGTGGAGGTTGCCGCACAGATGGCGCCGTCCGTTGCGATCCGTGCCGCGGGCGGGACGGACGACGGGCGTATTGGTACCTCGTTTGACAAGATCGCCGTGGAGATCGCGGCTCTGCGAGCGGGAGGCCACGACGTCGTGGTCCTCACCGATCTCGGCTCGGCGACGATGACGGCGAGTGCCGCCATCGAGTTCACCGAGGGGGACTGCGTGAGGCTCGCCGACGCGCCGCTCGTGGAGGGCGCCGTGGCCGCGTCGGTAGCCGCAGCGCAGGGGAAGGGGCTGCCGGATGTTCTCGCCGCCGCGGAAGCTGCGGGGCACCCGATTCCCGGGGCCCGTGACAATGGCGGGGCCATCGAGAGGGACGTCGCATTCGCGAACGAGATGGGCCTGCACGCGCGCCCGGCGGCGGTTATTGCGACGCGAGCCTCGGAGTATGACTGCGAGGTGACGATCAACGGTGTGGATGCGTCCTCGGTGCTTTCTCTTCTCGCACTCAACGCACCGATGGGTGCACGCGTGACCGTGCGCGCCGTCGGGCCGGATGCTCAGCAGGCGGTCGATGAGATCGTGGCGTTGATCGAACGGGGTTTTGATGGGCCGTAAATCCGCACGTGCGATGTTCATGATGACCATCCTGATCTGCGAGGCACTCGTGGTGCTCTTCGCGGGCACCGTGGCGAACGGACTCGATCTGGCACCGTCGCGTGCCGTGTGGCTCGCCACGATCGGTCTGATGATGCTGGCGTTCGTGGCGGCGGGGCTTTCGCGTGGACCCGCCGGAGTGTGGGTGGGATGGCTGGTGCAGGCGGTCCTGGTGGCAATCTCTTTCGCGGTGCCCATGATGTGGGTGCTGGCGCTCGTGTTCGTTGCACTGTGGATCGCCTCGTTGCGGGTGGGCGCGCGCATCGATCGCGAGCGCGCCGAGCGGGACGCTGCGGCGGTTCACTGAGAATGGTGCACGCACGGGGGTTCACGCGTATTCCGGTTCAGGTATGGTGCGGCAATGGTTGAGATCCGCACCGCAGTGTTGTCCGATCTTCCTGGCCTCTACCGCGTGTGCCAGTTCACTGCCGATCCGGCCTGGCCGGAGGGCATCCCGGGGACGAATCCCGATCTGCTTGGGCACGTCTACGCGGGGCCGTACGCGGTTCACTCGCCCGATCTCGCCGGTGTGGTCGCCGATTCCGAGGGTGTGGCGGGGTACATTCTGGGTTGCGCGGACACGGATGCCTTCTCTGCGTGGTGCGAGCGCGAGTGGTGGCCGCGGTTGCGGGAACAGTACCCGCGCGGATCAGGATCCGAGCAGGACCGCGAGGCCATCGAGCTCTTCTACGCGCGGCCGGAGGTCCCGCAGCAGGTGCTGGCCGAGTTTCCCGCGCACCTCCACATCGATCTGCTACCGCGGCTGCAAGGCACGGGTGCTGGCCGGGTTCTCATGGAGTGGCTACTTTCGCGGTTGCGCGCCCGGGGCGTGACGGGCGTCCATCTCGGCGTGAGCGCCGCTAACACCAATGCGATCGGCTTCTACGAGCACCTGGGCTTCGCAACGTTCTGGTCCGATCAGGACGGCCGCCTCATGACCCGGACACTCTAGCGAAGTTGCGTCAGTTTCGGGGCGAGGTG